>NZ_JCANOT010000030.1:0-25986 GCF_059552495.1 Methyloversatilis sp. S146-33 | reverse complement strand
GATCTCGTTGAAGAAGAAGGTGGTGAGACGCTCGCCATGGCGCAGCAGCGGGCCGGGTTCGATGCGCGGCTTGCCCTCGGCATCGACATAGGTGTGATAGACGAGGTCGTTCGGCATCAGGTCGACGGTGCCTTCGACGCGCTCGAAGTCGCCGCCGATGGCGCGGGCGAAGGCGCGCAGCACGGTGGTCTTGCCGACGCCGACGTCACCTTCGAGCAGCACGTGGCCGCGGGCGAACAGCGCAACGTTGATCAACCGGAGCGTGTCGTCCTGCCCGACCACTGCGCGACGCACTTCCTCTTCCACGCGCAGCGCGAGGCCACGCCAGTCCTGCAAGGCTTCCTGAGAGAGCATTAGCGAAGATTCCTGCTCGATTTATGGGTACGGGAAACGCGACGCACGATACAAGGTTTGCGTCCCGGCTGCATGCTGCAGCGCGAGGCACCTGTCTCATCGGATGAACCTCGTGGAAAGTGCCCGGTCGATCATGATCCGGACACCAACAACAGGGGGGAGCGATGAGTGCCGTGCCGACGCAGACCGCGATTCTTGGAGGAGGTTGCTTCTGGTGCCTCGAAGCCGTGTTCAACCGGGTCGAGGGGGTGATGCGGGTCGAGCCGGGTTATGCCGGCGGCCACGTGGATAACCCGACCTACGACCAGGTCTGTACCGGCCAGACCGGGCACGCTGAAGTGCTGCGCGTCACCTTCGACGCCTCGCTGACGACTTTCGATGCGCTGCTCGACGTGTTCTTCGCGCTGCACGACCCGACCACCGAGAACCGTCAGGGCAACGACGTCGGCACCCAGTACCGCTCGGTCGTGTTCTGCCATGACGACGCGCAGCGCCAGGCGGTGCGCGCCGCCATCGAGCGCCTGACGGCGGCCGGCACCTATGCCGCACCGGTGCTGACGCAGATCGAGGGCGCGGTGCAGTTCTGGTCGGCCGAGGATCACCACGTCGCCTACTACGAACACAATCCGCTGCAGCCCTACTGCATGGCGGTGGTCGCGCCCAAGGTCGCGAAGTTGCGCAAACTGTTCGCCGGGCGCGTCAAAACCCAGCTGCGCTGAGTACACTTCGTTCTTTTCAAACTTCGCGGGATGGACACAATGACTTCAAGCACCACCGAAAGCGGCCTCGTCATCGAGGACACCACGCCGGGCACCGGCCATGAAGCGGCATCGGGTCACGAGGTCAGCGTGCACTACACCGGCTGGCTCACCGACGGACGCAAGTTCGATTCGAGCAAGGACCGCAACGACCCGTTCAGCTTCCAGCTGGGCGCCGGCCAGGTCATCCGCGGCTGGGACGAGGGCGTCACCGGCATGAAGGAAGGCGGCGTGCGCAAGCTCACCATCCCGCCGCACCTGGGCTATGGCGAGCGCGGCGCTGGCGGCGTCATTCCGCCGAACGCCACGCTGGTGTTCGAGGTCGAGCTGCTGTCGGTCATCCGCAATTCGGGCGAACTGGTGATCGAGGACATCACCGAAGGCTCCGGCCGCGAAGCGGTGCCGGGCCAGCGCGTCAGCGTGCATTACACCGGCTGGCTCACCAACGGCCGCAAGTTCGATTCGAGCAAGGACCGCGGCCAGCCCTTCAGCTTCAATCTGGGCGGCGGTCAGGTCATCCGCGGCTGGGACCAGGGCGTGGCCGGCATGAAGGAAGGCGGCGTGCGCAAGCTGACGATTCCGCCGCAACTGGGCTACGGCGCCCGCGGTGCCGGTGGCGTCATTCCGCCGAACGCCACGCTGGTGTTCGAGGTCGAGCTGCTGAGCGCGAGCTGATTGCGCCGTTTCATCCTCTGCGCCGGCCTTGCGCTGCTGGCCGGCGCAACGGCGCAGGCGACGGACGAGGCGGTCGATCCGCCTGACGGGCAGGCGACGCCGGCCGAGGTCGACCTCGGCCGCCTGACCATCGAGGCGCCGGCGCTGCCCGAGCCGGTGCTCGACATGCTGAACACGCACGCCCGCTCGCTGAAGTTGCGCGAGCCACTCGACGGCGAGCGTGCGGAGCGGCGCACGCTGCGTCGGGTGCGCCGCGAAATGACCGAACTGCTCGCCACCGAAGGCTGGTTCAGCCCCACCTTCGACATCGCCGGCGATCCGCCGGTGCTGCGCATCGAGCCGGGCGCGCGCACGCGCGTGTCCTCGGTATCCATTGTGTTCGACGGCGATCTGGACGGCGACGGCGACGAGCGCGCCGCCCGCCGTGCCGCGCTGCGTGCCGGCTGGCGCCTGGCCGAAGGTCAGCCCTTCCGCCAGGCGGACTGGTCGGCCGCCAAGCAGACGCTGCTCGAAGACCTGACCGCGCGCGACTATGCGGCCGCCGTGCTGGGCGACAGCCGCGCCGAGGTCGACCCCGACAGCGCGAAGGTCGACCTCAGCGTGCGTGTCGACAGCGGTCCCGCCTTCCGCTTCGGCGACATCGAAGCGACCGGGCTGGCGCTGCACGACCTCGATCTGGTGCGCCGCTATTCCACGATCAAGCCGGGCGACCCGTACTCGACCGATGCGGTGCTCGCCTTCGAGCGCGCGCTGCTGTCGTCACCCTATTTCAGTTCGGTGCAGATCCTTGCCGACGTCGATCCGGCGCGTGCCAACGCCACACCGGTGCGCGTTGCCGTGACCGAAGCCAGTTCGCGCCGCCTGTCCTTCGGCGCCGGTCTGAGCAGCAACACCGGCTATCGCGGCGAGGTCGGCTGGTCGGACAACAATCTGTTCAAGCGCTCCTGGCTGCTCAACAGCGCGGTTCGGCTGGAGCAACTGCGCCAGATCGCCTTCGCCGACGTGATGCTGCCGCCGCGCGAGGACGGCTACCGCGACAGCTTCGGCGTGCTGGCCGAGAACGCCGACATCCAGGACCTGATCACCCGCCGCGTCGGCGCCGGCATCGTGCGGGCGCGCGTGAAGGGCGACGTCGAAATCCGCCACTCGCTGAGCCTGCAGCGCGAACAGCGCGAGATCGACGGCTTCGTGCAGAGCACGCAGCAGTCGCTGGCGCTGAACACTTCGTGGACCTGGCGCCGCGTCGATGACCTGTTCAATCCGCGCGAGGGCTGGGTGCTGAACGCGCAGATCGGCGGCGGCGTGAAAGGCCTGCTGTCCGACGCCAACTTCCTGCGCGGCTATCTGAAAGGCCAGTGGTTCATCCCGGTCGGCAAGCGCGACCAGCTCATCCTGCGCGGCGAACTCGGCCTGACCGGCGGCGTGACTGAATCGCTGCCGCAGGACTTCCTGTTCCGCACCGGTGGCTCGACCACCGTGCGCGGCTATGACTACCTCGAACTGGGCGTGCGCCAGGGCAGCGCCATCGTCGGCGGCCGCGCGCTGGGCGTGGCTAGCGTCGAGTACGTGCACTGGACGTCCGACACCTGGGGCGCCGCCTTCTTCATCGACGCCGGCGACGCCGCCGACACGCGCGAGGACTTCAAGCCGGCCTTCGGCGCGGGTGCTGGCGTACGCTGGCGCTCACCGGCCGGCCCGATCGCCTTCGACCTCGCCTACGGCGAACGCGAACGGCAGTGGCGGCCGCATTTCTCGCTGGCGATCGCGTTCTGAGGCAAGGTGGTTTGACAAGCGGCCCGCCGATGCCAAGATGGCGTCCGGATAAGACACAAGAACACGAGGATTCCGCTTGAACGCCTTCATCCAGGCCTGTCGCCGGCATCTGTTCTGGGCTGCGCTGTTCAGCCTGGTGCTGAACCTGCTCGCGCTGGCCTTGCCCTTCTACACGCTGGAGGTGTTCGACCGCGTGTTTGCCAGCCGCAGCGTGCCAACCCTGGTCATGCTGACGCTGGTCACGACGATCGCGCTGGTCGGCATGATGCTGCTCGACCAGGTGCGTGCGCGTCTGCTCATGTCCTGCGCCTTCGGGCTGGACCGCGCGCTCGGGCCGCAGGTGGTGACGCGGCTGTTCGCCGAGGCCGGCTCGCCCGGCCATCCGGCGCAGACCCAGTACATCCGCGACATCGCCAACGTGCGCGGCTTCCTGACCGGGCCCGGCGTGATTGCGCTGTTCGACGCGCCGTGGGCGCCGCTCTTCCTGCTGCTCATCTTCGTCTTCCATCCGCTGCTCGGTATCGTGGCGACCGTCGGCGCGCTGGTGCTGCTGGTCTGCGCCTGGGTCAACAGCCGCGTCACCCGTTACTACAACGAAGTGTCGGCCCGTGCGTCGCGCGCCTCGTCGCAGTTCATCGACGCCTCGGTGCGCAACGCCGATGCCGTGCGCGCGATGGGCATGGCGCCCGATCTGGGCCGTCGCTGGGGCGCGCTCAACGACGAGGTGATCCGCGCCGGCGCCGCATCGCAGGCGGTCGGCGCACCCTGGACCGGTCTCACGCGCTTCGTCCGCCTCTACCTGCAGGTGCTGATGCTGGGCTGCGGTGCCTGGCTGGTAGTGCGTGGCGACCTCGGCTCCGGCGCCATGATGGCCGGCACGCTGATCCTGGCGCGCGCGCTGTCGCCGGTCGAGGCCATCGTGTCGAGCTGGCGCAGCCTGTTCGACTTCCGCGAGTCGGTGGGCCGGCTGTCGACGTTGCTCGAAGGCGGCGAGCAGGCGCGCGAGCCGCATCCGCTGCCGCGACCGACCGGCCGCCTCGATGTCGAGGCGCTCACGATGACCGCCGGCCAGCGCGTGCTGCTGCGCAATGTCGGCTTCTCGCTGCAGGCCGGTCAGCAACTGGCGGTGATCGGACCGAGCGGTGCGGGCAAGACCGCCTTGCTGCGCCTGCTCGCCGGCATCTGGACGCCGGCCTCCGGTGCCGTGCGCCTCGACGGCGCGCGGCTGCAGGACTACCCGCCGGACACGCTGGGCGCGGCAATCGGCTATCTGCCGCAGAACGTCGAACTGTTTCCGGGCACGGTGGCCGAGAACATCGCCCGCATGCAGCCCTCGCCGGATGCCGACGCGGTGATCGATGCGGCGAAGCTGTGCGGTGCGCATGAGCTCATCCTGCGCCTGCCGCAGGGCTACGACACCGAGGTGGGCGAGGGCGGTGCCCAGCTGTCGGCCGGCCAGCGCGCACGCGTCGGTATCGCCCGCGCGCTCTACGGTTCGCCCGCGCTGGTGCTGCTGGACGAACCGAACGCCAACCTCGATGCCGAGGGCGAGGATGCGTTGCTCGACATGCTGACGCGGCTGCGCGAACGCGGCATCACCGCCGTCGTGGTGGCGCACCGGCCACGCATGCTGCAGGGCATGGACAAGCTGCTGGTGCTGCGCGACGGCGCAATCGAGCAGTACGGTGATTACGCCGAGATCGCCGCTCGCGTTACGCGCAGCCCGCGCGTGACGGCATTGAATGACAGAGCGGCACAGCAGGGAGGTGCGCAGCATGGCCATCGAGCTTGACGCCGGCCTGCCGTCGCTGGCGCGCGACCGTGTGGTCCGCGCCGGGCTGTGGGTGATCGGCGGCACGCTGGCCGCCATGCTGGCCTGGGCCGAACTGGCGCCGGTTTCGGGCGCCGTCGTGGCCGGCGGTGAAGTGCGCGTGTCCGGCGAACGCAAGACGGTGCAGCACCTGGAGGGCGGCATCGTCGCCGAACTGCGGGTGCGCGACGGCGACGTGGTGCAGGCGGGGCAGGTGCTGCTGGTGCTCGGCGATGCACGCGTCGATGCCTCGCTCGACGCGATCGAGAACGAAATCATCGGCGAGCGGCTGACGCTGGCCCGGCTCGAATCGGAAAAACGCGAACTGCCGTCACTCGCGCTGCCCGACGATCTCGCTGAGCTCGCATCGTCGCCGCGCTACCGCAGCCTGATCGACGGCGAACAGCGGCTGTTCCGCACGCGGCGCGACAACCTGCGTGAACAGCTTGCACTGCTCGAAGCGCAGGCGGTCGAGGCGCAGCGCGAAGCGTCCGACGTGGAGGTGCAGGTCGAGGCCGACCAGCGGGCCGTGGCGGCCCTGCGCGAGCAATTGCAGGCGTCGGAAAAGCTGGCCGAGCAGAAATTCATACAGCACACGCGGCTGCTCGAACTGCGCAGCGGGCTGGCGATACGCGAGGCGGAAATGGCCGAGCACCAGGCCATGCTGTCGCGCACGCGGCAGAACATCGGCGACTTCCGGCTGCGCAAGGCGCAACTGCGTGCCGACTTCGTGCAGCGCGCGGTCGACGAGGCGCAACTGACCGGGCGCAAGCTGCTCGACCTGCAGGCGCGGCTGAACCCCGCGAAAGACAGCAGTCTGCGCAAGGAGGTCATTGCGCCGGTGGCCGGCCGCGCGGTGAACCTGCAGGTGCATACGGTGGGCGGCGTCGTGCGCGCCGGTGACCCCATCGTCGACATCGTGCCGGACGAAACCGCGCTGGTGGTCGAGGTGAGGGTGCAACCGCAGGACGTCGAAGAGGTGCACACCGGCATGCCGGCCGAAGTCCGGCTGGCCGCCTACAACGCCCGCACCACGCCGCTGGTCAGCGGCAAGGTGAGCTATGTGTCGGCCGACCGCCTGATCGATCCGGCGCACGGCGCGCCTTACTACACCGTGCACGTGACGCTCGACGCCCGGCCGGCCGAGCGCATCGAGCCGGGCATGCCGGTCGAGGCCTTCCTGCGTACGCGCGAGCGAAGCATGCTCGACTACCTGCTCGATCCGGTGATCAACGTGACCCGTCGTTCGATGCGCGAAAGCTGATGCGCGAACGCTGGTGTCGGGACGCTGTCAGGTCCGGACATGCATGCCTGACTGAGTGATGACCGAAAGCGAACCTGCAGACAACTCCGCGCCGCCGCCGCGCCGCCGCCGGCTGTTCGGGCTGGCCGTCACCGACCTCGCGCTGCTCGCCTTGCCCGTGCTCGTTGTGTTCTGGGCGCTGGCGACGCAGAGCGGCTTGCGGGCAGTGGCCGCGGCTGCGCAGTGGGCCGTGCCGTCGCTGCAGATCGAGGTCGCGGGCGGCAGCCTGGTCGACGCGCCGCGTCTGGCGCGGCTGGTCCATGACGACGGCAGCCTGCGCATCGACGCGCAGGCGGTGGCGCTCGACTGGAGCGCCTCGGCGCTGCTGCGCGGCCGGCTCGACATCGCCCGGCTGACGGTCGACGAGTTGCGCATTGCCACCTCGCCCAGCGACGAGGCGCCGGTGGTGCCATCCAGCCTCGAACTGCCGCTGTCATTGAACGCGCAGGTCGAGATCGGGCGGCTGGTGCTGGCCGACTATGCCACCCCTGCGGTCGACAACATCGTGCTCGACGCGCTGCACGCGCAGGTCGACTCGGACGGTCGCACGCACCGCCTGGATTCGCTGTCGCTCGGCACGCCCTGGGGGGCGCTCGGCGGCCGGTTGCAGCTCGATGGCGCCGCGCCCTTCGCGCTGAACGGCGAACTGAACTTCAAGGCGGCCGACTACGCGGCGCAGGCCACGCTGGGCGGCGCGCTGGCCGAAGCGGCCGACGTCGATCTGCGCGCCAGCGGCTATGGCCTGTCGGGCACCGCACGCGTCGGCGTGCGGCCGTTCGCCGCGCAACCGCTTGCGGCGCTGAAGCTGGCGCTCGACGAATTCGATCCGCACAGCCTGCACCCATCGGCGCCGTCCGGTCGGTGGACGGTGCGCGCCGATCTGGCGCCGCGCGACGGCGCCGCGCTTGCGCTGACCGGCACGCTGAGCGCGGCCAACGCCGCGCCGGGTCGTATCGATCAGGGGCGGGCACCGGTGACCGCGCTGACTGCACGCATCGAAGCAGAGGCGGCGGCGGTCGACGTGCGCGATCTGCGCCTCGCGCTGGCCGGCGGCGGCGAGGTCAGTGGCGAGGTTGGCTGGCGCAGCGGCGGCGACCTGCCGATCACCGCCGCACTGATGCTGCGCGACATCGACAGCGCGCAACTGCACGCTCAGGGTGTGCGCACAAAGCTCGGCGGGCGGATCGATATCCAGGCCTCGGGCGCGCGCCAGCAGTTTGTCGTCGACCTGACCGACCGTGGCCCCAGCCGCCTCGCGCTGAAGGCGAGCGGCCATGTCGCCGACGCGCTGCTCACGCTGGCGCAGGCCGATCTTTCCGCGCGCGGCGCACAGGCCGGCGTGCGCGGCACGCTCAAGCTGGACGACACGCTGGCCTTCACGGTCGACGGCCGACTGCAGAAGTTCGATCCGTCGGCCTTCGTGAAGGCACCGGCCGCGTCGCTGTCGGCCCGCTTCGACGCCGCCGGCCGTCTGGGCCCGCAGATCGATCTGCGCGCCGCGCTGCACATCGAGCCGAGCACGCTGATCGGCGAACCGCTGGCCGGCCGCGCCAAGCTGCGCTTGCAGGGGCAGCGCCTGTCGGACGTCGATGTCGCGCTCGACTGGTCGGGCAACAGTCTGACGGCGCAGGGCGGCTTCGGCGGCGCGCAGGACGCGCTGGACTGGACCCTCGACGCACGCAATCTGGCGGCCCTGCGCACCCTGACCGGGCAGACGCTGGCCGGTCGGGTGTCCGGCAGCGGGCGTCTCGCCGGCAGCGTGTCCGCGCCGCACGGTCGCCTGCAGTTGCAGGCTCGCGCACTGGCACTGGGCGAACTGGGCAGCGTGGCGCGCGCCGACATCGACGCCGAACTGGCACCGGGCGCCGACGGCCGCCTGCGCCTCGCGCTCGATGCCGCCGATCTGCGCAGCCCGCAGGCGCCGGTGCCGGTCGAGCAGCTACGCATCGACATCGCAGGCACGCGCGCCGCGCATACGCTGGATGCCGACGTCGTCGCAGGCGCGCTGCCGACAGAGCGCGGTGACGCGCCGGCCAGGCCGTCGCTGAAGCTGGCCGCGCGCGGCGCGCTGGCTGACGGCCCGGCTTGGTCGGGCATCGTCGACCGGCTGGCGCTGGTGATTTCGTCCGAACTGAGCGCGACGCTCAGCGCACCGGCGCGGCTCAGTGCGTCGCCGCAGCAGGCCACGCTCGACGACGCGCGCTTCGTACTGACCGGCGGTGGCGAACTGGTTCTGGCGCACACCGGCTGGACACCCGAGCGGCTCGATGCACGCGGCCGCGCGCGCGGCGTGCCGCTGCGTCTGGTGTGGCGCGACCGCGCCGCCGGCATCAGTGTGCGCGCGCCGCTGAAGCTTGGCGCCGACTGGTCGCTGGCCGCACTGCTGGCCGGCGATGAGCGCATCGACGGCACGCTGTCGCTGTTCCGCGAAGCGGGCAACGTGGTGGTGTCGGGCGAAACGCGCAACGAACTGGCGCTGTCGGCGGCGCGTGTCGATGTGACCTTCGCCGGCCGCGAAGCACTGGCGAAGGCGGTGCTGGCCGGGCCGGACATCGGCGAAGCGCGCGCCGAGGTGGCGCTGCCGCTGCGCCGCGACGGCGGCCTGTGGCAGCCCGACCTCGACGCGCCGACCCGCGGCAGCGCGACGCTCGACGTGCCCTCGCTCGCCTGGATAGGCCGCACGCTGCGCCTCGACATGAGCACCGCCGGGCGATTGCGCGGCGACGTGAAGCTGGCCGGCACGCTGCGCGCGCCGGAACTGTCCGGCCGCATCGACGGCGACGCGCTGGCCTTCGCGCTGGTCGATGCCGGCGTGAAACTCGAGCGCGGCGAACTGCGCGCGCAGTTCGACGGCGATCACCTGACGCTGCAGTCGCTCAGCTTCGAAAGCGACAACCGCCGCCCGCCGCCCGATGCGCGGCTCGGCGCCGCCGGCCTGACGCGCGAACCGGGCCGGCTGTCGGCGCGCGGCACGGTCGACATCGCCACCACGCGCGCCGACATCGAGGTCGCCATCCGCCGCTTCGTGCCGCTGCAGGGCGGCGAACAGTGGCTCATGCTGTCGGGCGACGGCACGGTGCGCGGTTCGGCGAAAGAGGGCATGAAGCTGCAGCTGGCGCTGAAGGCCGATGCCGGCCTGTTCACCGTGCCGGAGCAGTCGGCGCCCGCGCTCGGCGACGACGTCGTCATCAAGGGCCGTACGCCGGAAGAAGCCGCCGGCCCGCCGCTCGGTCTGGCCATCGACGTTGACCTCGGCGATCGCGTCTATTTCAAGGGTCGCGGGCTCGATACGCGGCTGACCGGCCAGCTGGCGCTGCGCGACGAAGGGCGCGGCCTGCGTGCCACCGGCAACATCCGCACCGTCGACGGCCGCTATCGCGCCTACGGTCAGGACCTGGTGATCGAGCGCGGCGTCATCAGCTTCCAGGGCTCGGTGTCCAACCCCGGCCTGAACGTGCGCGCCATCCGGCCCAACCTGCCGGTGCAGGCCGGCGTCGAAGTCAGCGGCACGGTACTGAAGCCGCGCGTGCGGCTGGTGTCCGACTCGGCCATGCCGGACAGCGAAAAGCTGTCATGGATCGTGCTCGGCCGCGGCCAGGACCGCGCCGGCGGCTCCGACCTCTCGCTGCTCGCCACCGCCGCCAGCGCGCTGCTCGGCGGCGAAGGCGAAGGCATCACCGGCTCGCTCGCGCAGGCCCTCGGCCTGGACCAGATCGCTCTGACCCAGAGCAGCACGACCACCGGCCCGCGCAGCCAGGTCGTCACCTCGTCGAACAACACGACCACCGTCGGCGGCCAGGTCGTCAGCGTCGGCAAGCGCCTGTCATCGAACGCGCTGCTCACCTACGAGCAAGGCGTCGCCGGCGCCACCAGCGTCGTCAAGCTCACCTGGAACCTCACCCGCCACCTCGCGCTGATCGGCAGCACCGGCACCGAGCAGGCGGTGGATGTGAGGTATGTGTTTTCGTTCAAGTAGGGCGTATCCGCTGCGACCGCGCGACTGTCTGTTCCGTGCATAATTGAATGGAATTCCAAGGGCCGCAGGCACGGGTTGGCGGGGTGTCCGGTTTTAGGGTTTTTTGTGTCGTGCGTTATCGGGCAAGCAAACGGAGGGCATTGAAATGCAAAGAAGATCCGATGTCCAGGTTGTTTGCTCATTCAAATGGCGATTGTCATATTCGATGCAAAAGTCATCGACCCTACGTTAAGGCGCACATGCAGTCCCCTCAGCGCGTGTCCTACGACCGAGGCTTTCGAACGCTATTCGAGGATGGCGTCTACCTCCTGTTGGCGAGCGAGCGTGAACGTGACAATGACACCGCAAACAGTCTCGCGCGAGGTTCTCTCGCTTGTACGATGATGCTTCCCGAGGTTGCAGCGAACATCTGCATTGAGTCGCTTCAGCTGGAGCCCAGCGTGTTCAAGGACATCGACAAACTATCTCCCTTGGCAAAATGCGATTTCTTCCTTCGTACGAGCTTTAGGGGAAAGAAGGTGCCTAACGGTGCGCTGGCGGTGCAGAAGGTCCAGGAGTTGAAGCGACTTCGCGACGCTTTCGTACACCCGAAGAAGCAGGCGGTGGTCTGGACACAAGTTGGGGATGGAACCGAGGGAGGCGTTTCTGAGCGGACGCAGTATCTAAAGATGTCAAAGAATCCGAACATGTGGTGCGCACTGGATGCCGAGCTGGCAATGCGTGGCGCGCATGAATTTTTGGCGTTTTACTTCCGCCAACTTTGCGGATTTACGCGAACACGAACAACAACCTTGCTCTTTTCAGATGAGCTGGATCTCGCGTCAAGTGAAGGCGGTGTCTACTACTACCGTTGGCACTTCCGAGATGCTCTCAAGCGCTGGGAAATTGACACCTCTTACTTCCGAATGGGTGCGCTCTAACATGACGCTGCAGCCGCCCGCGGAGGCGTGCCGTCACTTTGGGCAATGCATGCCTTACGGGCATTCTGTCCTAGCCGCTCCTCGCGTCACGCTTCCGCGGGTGGCTGTGCTCGACGTTAGGCGTCTTTGGGACCATCGTTCATGACTTGGTCCGACATAAAGGAGGTGTTCTACGCAGTTGGCGCAACAGCCGGCGTCGTCGCGCTATTTCGTCCTGCTATCGAGTCGAAGTTTCAGCGCGACCATGAACGCTTCGCTGAAGTTTGCAAGTTGGTCGACGAACTCAACTTGATCAGTCTCGCCGACCGAATCGAGAGCCAGCGTGAGGTGCCCGATAAAGACTTTGCTCCCTTTCGAGTGCTTGCACATGATCGAGGGCACAACCTAAAGAACCTTCGCTTCAGCGGACCGCTCGCGCAGCACTTCTTGCGCGAGATCGACGCAATGATTCGGGCGTACGAGAGCCTTCGTGGCTACATTCAAGTTGATGAGTGGGACCCAACGAGCAGAAGGCAAGAAAACGGTGCTGAGCACACGGTCTGGGTCTTTAACAAGCGCGCGGGTGCCTTCCGCGGAGAAGACGGCGTTTCGAGCGGCTATGCCAAGCACCTTGCTGAGGCTGCGTCCAAAGCCGATGAGATCCGCAGAGCGTTCCAGAGACTGCAGCTCGTTGGTGAGATTCACTTCCTTGAGCTTCCGCTAGCCGCAAAGCTCCTGGAGCGCAGGTTCAAAGCAAACGGCCTATGAAGACGCTTAACTTAACGGTCGACACAGACTGATGCCTGAAGCCTCATTCTCACCCGCAACGGATGCGCGAGCGCGGATCGCCGGGATCGGCGTCGAATTCCTGCAGTTCACATGGAAGGAGGCGCAGGCATGCCTGTTCGCCGGGCTGTTCTTTGTCGCGGTTTTCTGCGTTCCGCGGACTGGCGTGCTGGGGCTGCCGCGTTACGACGTGCTGCTGCTGATCGCGCTGGTGATTCAGGGGTGGATGCTCTGGAGTGGCCGCGAAACGATGGATGAACTGAAGGCCATCTGTCTGTTCCATCTGCTTGGCTTCGCACTCGAGGTATTCAAGACGTCCAGCGGCATCCGTTCGTGGTCCTACCCGGACTTCGCTTACACGAAGCTTCTGGGCGTTCCGCTGTTTTCCGGCTTCATGTACGCGGCGGTGGGCAGCTACATCATCCAGGCGTGGCGGCTGCTGCAGCTGCGGGTCGAGCATCACCCGCCATACTGGATGGCCGGGCTGGTGGCGACGGCGCTGTACCTGAACTTCTTCACCCACCACTTCATCGGCGATTACCGGTGGTACCTGGCGGCTGCCGCGCTGGGACTGTACGCACGGGCGCAGGTGGTTTTCCGGCCGCACCGCGTTGATCGCCGCATGCCGCTGTCACTGGCGCTGGTGCTGATCGGGTTTTTCATCTGGCTCGCCGAGAACATTGGCACCTTCTTCGGCCTGTGGACGTATCCGCATCAGCTCGGTGCCTGGGCGGCGGTTCATGTGACCAAGTGGAGCGCGTGGTCATTGCTGGTGCTCATGAGCTTCACCATCGTGACGAACCTGAAGCACATCAAGGCCACCGTGCACGTGCCGGCGTGACCGCGCTGGTGTGGCGCTGCACTCACCAACCGAAGGGAGTCGTGGTTCTCAGAACCCCCGACCATTGCGGATGGGTCTGCTGCATCGCGCGTCGGTGATCACTACTTTCAATAGTCTTTCGACACGGAGTTCCAAATGTCCGCCCCCGCACGAACCGGTGTGCTCATTTACGCGAAGAACCTGTTGTCGGTTTCCACCTTCTACGAACAGGTCCTCGATGCCAGGGTGCTGCACGCGGACGACGAGCACCGCGTCCTGCAATCTGCCGACGCGCAGCTCATCATCCACGCGATACCCGAGCAGTACAGCCGTTCCATTGTCATTCAGGTGCCGCCAGTGGCGCGCGAGGAGCAGGCCATCAAGCCTTTCTTCACCGTTCCGAGTCTGGCGACGGCGGAGCGCGTTGCGGAGCGATGTGGCGGACGCGTCTGGGGGCCGGTGTGGCCTGGCCCCGGCATGCAGGTGCGCAATGTCTGCGACCCGGAGGGCAATATCGTGCATCTGCGTGAGAGCGTAGCCTAGCGGACAACCGGCTCGGTACCGCGGCTTCGCCGTTCTGCCCGTCGCGGGTCACCGGTCATTTCGCTAGATGCGGTCGTGGAACAGGTCTGTCCGTGGCTGACGCAGCCCTACGCCGGAACGTTCATCCGCACTCTCCCCGAGGACCGCTCATGACGACCCAGTACTACACCGCCACCAGCCTCGACGGCTTCATCGCCACCGAGGACGACTCGCTGGACTGGCTGTTTCCGCTGGGCGACGTCGGCGACACGAGCTACCCGGCCTTCATCGCCGAGGTCGGTGCGCTGGCGATGGGGTCGTCTACCTATGAATGGATGCTGCGTCACGCGGACACGGTAGCCGCTGAAACCGGCGCGACCTGGCCCTACAGCCAGCCGACCTGGGTGTTTTCGAACAGGAACTTGCCGACCGTTCCCGGCGCCGACATCCGCTTCGTCCGGGGCGATGTGCGGCCCGTGCATGGCGCCATGCGCGCGGCGGCGGGCGACAGGAATATCTGGATCGTCGGCGGTGGCGATCTGGCCGGGCAATTCCATGACGCCGGGCTGCTGGACGAGATCATCGTGCAGGTGGGGTCAGTCACGCTGGGCCGGGGCAAACCGCTGTTTCCCCGCCAGCTCACCAGCCCGCCGCTGGTGCTCGTGTCGGTGCGGCAGGTAGGCACCGGCTTCGCCGAACTGCGCTATCAGGTGCCTTCAAGCGCGATCGTCACCGCCGCATGACGGGGCAGCGACGGGGCATGGCGCGCTGTCGAAACCTGCGCCTTCCATTCGTCGTGCGAACAGAGGGTCGTCCTCGGCAACGGAGCTCACCATGCCTGCGAATACTGTCCGGCTTCACCGCGTCATCCCAGCCACCGCCGACCGCATCTATCGCGCCTTCCTCGATCCTGACGCGTGGGCCAAATGGCTGCCGCCGCATGGCTATACCGCCAAGGTCCATCTGATGGAGCCGCGCGTCGGTGGCCGGTACCGGATGTCCTTCACCAACCTGACGACCGGTCACAGCCACTCCTTCGGCGGCGAGTATCTGGAACTGATTCCCGAACAGACGCTGCGCTACACGGCGGTGTTCGACGATCCGAACCTGCCGGGCACCATGCAGACGACGGTGACGCTGAAAACCGTGTCCTGCGGCGTCGATATGAACATCGTGCAGGAGGGCATTCCCGACGTGATTCCGGCCGAAGGCTGCTACCTGGGTTGGCAGCAGTCGCTGCAGTTGCTGACCCTGCTGGTGGAGCCGGAAATCCGCGATTGATGGCCCGGGGGCGTTAGTGATGACGAGCCGCCAGCCGGCCGGGCAGTGCCTCGCGAGCAAGGTTGCGCGGAGCGAGAGCGGTGCCGCCGGGTTCCGGCCTTGATTCACGTTTCCGCCTGTCTTGAGCTCAGAGTGAACGTTATGGCACCCTTCGCATTCCCGAACAGGAGGTAACACGATGGCCGCTCCTATAGGACTCCTGGTTCAACAGGTTCTTCAGTTGCCCGCAACGGATCGCGCACGTCTGTTGGATCAAGTGATCAGCAGTCTCGATGCAGACCGCGAGCGGGATGCCCGCTGGAACGCCCTCGCCGCACAACGCGACGCCGAGGCGGACGCCAATCCATCGGCACTTGTGTCCGGTCCGGAGGCGATCGCGCGTATCCGGGCCAGCCTCGGGTGACATACAGCCTCCACCGTGGCGCGGAACTCGACCTGCTGGAGGCGGCGCAGTTCTATCGGCGCGAGGGCGGTGTCATGCTGGCGAACCGCTTTCTTAGCGAATTCGAGCGGGTGTTGGAGCTGCTGCTCTAATACCCCCGTCGGTACGCCGGCGGACGAACTGAGGCGGGCGCATCCGCTGCATGAGTTTCCCTACTCGGTGATCTATCGCGAAAGCGATGGCCGACTGCGCGATGGCCGACTGCGAATTCTCGTGGTCCGCGCTCACCATCGCGATCCTGACCACGGAGAGTTGCGTAGGTAAGAGCGCCGAACTTCGCGGCCTGCCTCGCAAAGGCCGCGCGACGCGTCTTACGAGATGGATCTCTGCGTTAATCCAGTCGCCGCCCCCGCCGTCCCCAGGGCCCGGTCCAGCTTGTCTTCGACCTCGCCGATGGCTGCGGCAAGCGAGTTCGACGATTCGTTCGACACCTTCTGCAACTCGACCCTGAGGTCGGCGAATTCCTTCTGCATGGCGGCGTTCAGTTCGGTGAAGCGCGACGCTTCGGCCTGGTCGGCCAGCAGGCGCTGTTCGCGCAGTTCCTTCGCGTGGCGGCGGGCTTCGAGCAGGGTGGAGGTGTGCAGGCTCAGCGTGTAGGCGCCGAGCAGTACGAGCAGCAGTGCGGTGCCGCCGAGCAGGATGACGCCGGCGGGCGCGTTGATCGTTGCCACCAGCAGCGACACTTCGACCGGTGCCGCCAGCACGTGCCAGTTGGCGATGACGAAGGCGGCCAGCAGGCCGAGTACCAGTATGCCAAGTGCGCCGAGCAGTCTCATGCGGTGTCTCCTCTTGTTGTGATCACCGCATTGTGGCGCCGCTGCGCGCGCAACGCCATCGGTGGGCGCCTACGTGGCTGCGGCGGTGGCGCGCACGACCCGCGCCTCGCGTATCGGCAGGTTCACCAGCGCGGCGGCGGCGGCCAGTGCAGCGTCGGCGTACCACATCCACTGGTAGTCGCCCGTGTGTTCCAGCGCCAGCCCGCCCAGCCAGGCGCCGAAGAAGCCGCCGGTCTGGTGCGACAGCAGCGTCAGTCCAAACAGCGTGGCGAGGTAGCGGGTGCCGAACAGCTTGCCGACGACGCCGGCGGTCGGCGGCACGGTGGCCAGCCAGGTCACGCCGAGGCCGATGGCGAACAGGTAGAAGGTCCATTCGGTGCGCGGCGACGCGAGGTAGATCAGCACCAGCACGGCGCGCGAGGCGTACATCCAGAACAGGATCATCTTGCTGCGCCAGCGGCCGACCGCCCAGCCGGCGAGCAGGCTGCCGAAGATGTTGGCCAGCCCGATCAGTGCCAGCGCGCCGCTCGCCACTTCGGCCGGCAGGCCGCACAGGCCGACTTCGCCCGGCAGATGGGTGATCAGGAAGGCGATGTGGAAGCCGCAGGTGAAGAAGCCGGCGTGCAGCAGCAGATAGCTGCGGTCGCGCATCGCGTCGCCGACCGCGCGACGCAGTCCGCCGTCGGTGCCGGCGGCGTGCTGCGGATGCGGCTCGCGTGCGCGCAGCGCACGTGCCAGCGGCAGCGCGGCCAGCGCCGCCGCGGCCATCGCGTACATCGCACCCATCCAGCCGACGGTGGCGATGAGCTTCTGTGCCAGCGGCGCGAACACGAACTGGCCGAGCGAGCCGCCGGCGTTGATGATGCCTGCGGCCTGACCGCGCTGCGCCGAATCGAGCCGGCGCGAAGCGGCGCCGATCAGCACCGAAAAGCTGCCGGCGCCGGAGCCGGCGGCGGCCAGCACGCCCAGCGTCATCGTCATGCCGAAGGCGCTGTCCACGAAGGTGGTGAGCACACAGCCGAGTGCCAGCACGATCAGCCCGGCGGCCAGCACGCGGCCCGGGCCGTAGCGGTCGGCCACCGCGCCGGCCACCGGCTGGATCGCGCCCCACATGAACTGGCCGATCGCCAGCGCGAAGCTGAGCGTGACCACGCCCAGACCGGTGCTGGTATTGATCGGCGATATGAACAGACCGGTGGACTGCCGCACGCCCATGCTCACCATCAGCAGCAGGGCGGCGCACAGCACGGCCGACAGGGCGGTGGGCATGGTGACGGAGGCGCGGAATCTGGAGGCGTCGACGCTAGCACAGGCCCCGCTGCGATCTGTGCCGCACAGCGACGCTACGCGGCGGGCGCGAATCGCGGCACACTGACGCGTTGTTGTCATGCCGCTTCGCTCACATGTCTTCGCTGCTCCAGACCACTGCACTGTTCGTCGCCACGGCACTCGCCGAAATCATCGGCTGCTACCTGCCCTGGCTGTGGATGAAGGACCGCGCGCCGGCCTGGGTGCTGCTGCCGGCCGCAGCTTCGCTGGTCGCCTTCGTCTGGCTGCTCACCTTGCATCCGACCGCGGCGGGGCGGGTCTATGCGGCCTATGGCGGCGTCTATGTCTGCGTCGCCGTGCTCTGGCTGTGGCTGGTCGACGGCGAACGTCCGCATCTGTGGGATGTCACCGGTGTGGCGGTCGCGCTGGCCGGCATGGCCATAATCATGTTCGCGCCGCGTGGCTGACGCCGCGGCGCTGTCATTGAAAGGAGTTCCCGCATGGATCTGCAACTGAAAAACCGTCTCGCGCTGGTGTCTGGCAGTACAGCCGGCATCGGCTATTCGATCGCCGAGGCGCTGCTGCGCGAAGGCGCGCGCGTCATCGTCAATGGTCGTTCGCAGGCGGCGGTCGATGCCGCGGTCGCAAAACTGGGCGTGGGCGCCATCGGCTTCGCCGGCGACCTGGCGACGGCGCAGGCGGCCGAGGCCGTCGTGCATGCCCACCCGGACATCGACATCCTGGTGAATAACCTCGGCATCTTCGAGCCCAAGGCCTTCGAGGACATTCCGGACGAGGACTGGCTGCGTTTCTTCGAGGTGAATGTGCTGAGCGGCGCGCGTCTGGCGCGGCTGGTGCTGCCCGGTATGAAGCGTCGCAACTGGGGGCGCATCCTGTTCATATCGAGTGAGAGCGGCGTGCAGATTCCGGCCGAGATGGTGCATTACGGCATGACCAAGTCGGCGCAGATCGCGATCGCGCGCGGCATTGCCGAGTCGGTCGCCGGCAGCGGCATCACAGTGAACAGCGTACTGCCCGGCCCGACCCGCTCGCGCGGCGTCGAGGACTTCGTGCAGGCGCTGGCCGGCGACAGCGGCCAGAGCTTCGACGAATTCGAGAAGGAATTCTTCGAGAAGGTGCGCCCGACTTCGCTGATCAAGCGTTTCGCGACGACCGAGGAAGTGGCGGCGATGGTGACCTATCTGTGCAGCCCGCTTGCCTCCGCCACCACCGGTGCGGCGCTGCGCGTCGATGGCGGTACGGTGAAGAGCGCGTTCTGATGCTGACCGGATGGATGAGCGCGGTGGGTCGCAGCCTGTGATGATCTGAAGCTTTGTCGGGGTCAGAAGACCCCTCCCACAGAACCTCGGCCCCGACGGCGGGCGTGCTTTTTGTGGGAGCGACCTCTGGTCGCGATGCAGCCTTCGCGGGCCGCTGGCTTCGGTTCAGGTCGCTATCGCGAGCAAGCTCGCTCCCACAGGAAACCAGGCTCCGACGATGGGGCGGGCGTGTTTTTTGTGGGAGCGACCTTATGGTCGCGATGCAGCCTTCGCGGGCCGCTGGCTTCGGTTCAGGCTGCTATCGCGAGCAAGCTCGCTCCCACAGGAAACCAGGCTCCGACGATGGGGCGGGCGTGCTCTTCGTGGGAGCGACCTCTGGTCGCGATGCAGCCTTCGCGGGCCGCTGGCTTCGGTTCAGGCCGCTATCGCGAGCGAGCTCGCTCCCACAGGAAACCGGGCTCCGACGATGGGGCGGGCGTGCTTTTTGTGGGAGCGACCTCTGGTCGCGATGCAGCCTTCGCGGGCCGCTGGCTTCGGTTCAGGCCGCTATCGCGAGCAAGCTCGATCCCACAAAACCAGGCTCTGGCGGCGTACAGGGCGCGATTCTTGTGAGCGGCCGCGACCAGGCGGGTCGCTTCAGCCGCCCTTGCGGATCGGGGCCGCTACGGCGCCGACGTATTCGCCATCCGCGCGATGATAGGGGGCAGGCGAACGGTGCGGTCTGCGCACGACGTCCAGCCACGCCGCCAGGGCCCACATCAGCAGCACGCCGAGCAGCCCGGCCACGACTTGTATCGCCGGATGGTCCGCTGCCTGCGCGCCGACTGCGTCGGCCAGCGGGGCCAGCAGCACGCTGATGCAGAACACTTCGAGTGAATGACGGCCCATGCAGCGCAGCGCCGATGCAGGCGCGCTGTGCAGCCATGCCCCAGGGCGCAGCAACGTGGTGGCCACCCAGGCCAGCACCAGGAAGTGGGCGACGCGCAGCAGGTCGAGGTCGGTCTTGCTGATCGGATAGATCAGCGTGGCGATGGACTGCGGCATCAGCGCGTCATGAACCTCCGGCCAGCGCCAGGACAGGCTGAGCAGCAGCGAGGCTGCGAGGAAGGCCAGTGCCGCCGGCATCATGATGTTGCGGCCGATGCGCCGCTCCAGCGGACGCATGCGAAGAAGGGATCGCGGTCGTGCGCAGCAGGCGCCGATGAAGAACAGGAACTGCCAGGCCAGCGGATTGAAGAACCACACGCCTTCCGGCGCGGCGGGCAGATTCAGCCCCGTCTGCTTCTCCAGCAGCCACAGCAGGCCGGAGGGCAGCAGCACCCACATCGGCCGGCGCACCAGCAGCGGCAGCAGGCCGGCCATCAGCGTCATCAGCACGACATACAGCGGCAGCGGGTCCATCAGCACCGGCTTGAACTGCATCAGGATGCCTGCCAGCAGCGCCGACTGCGGCTGTTCGAGGAAATAGCCCAGGCCCATCTCGGCGATGAAGTCGCGTGTCTCGACATTGTCATTGGCGACGAACACGACCACCATCAACTGTGCCAGCAGGAACACGTGGGCGACGTACAGGATCCAGGCGCGGCGCAGCACGTGCACTGCCGCCGGGAAGAATCCCTCGCGCTCGTAGCGGCGGCCGTAGGCCAGCATGGCGCCATAGCCGGCGAGGAACACGAACAGTTCGGCGGCGTCGCTGAGGCCGAAGTTGCGCAGCGTGGCGTAGCCCAGCGGATTGCCGGGCAGGTGGTCCCAGAACATGCAGATCAGTGCGACGCCGCGGAAGAGGTCGACGCGCAGGTCGCGCGCCGCGGGTGGAGGTGCGTAGTTCATCGTCAACGGCTCCATGCGGGCGGGTCGCGAACGCTACGTGCCGTCGGCCGATGTCCGTTACCCGATGCTGTAGGGAGGCATGCGGCCACGGTGGCGTGACCCATGAAGTGTCCTTGATGCGCCCGCGAATGTTAGCGCCGCGCAAGGGTAGACCAGATGGGCGTACAGGCAGGCGCCTGTCAGCGGATGCTGACAGGCTGCGCGGCAGGCCAGTCGGCCCGCCGGGCTTTCAGCGGCGCGACTCCGGGCGGAAGCGCAGCGCGAGCACGACCAGCGCAAGAAGCGCCGGCAGCCAGTTCAGTGCGGTCGGTACCGGACGCGACACCGCGGCGCCGTCGTGCTTCATGGCGCGAACCAGCGTGCCGGTGTCGGACAGCGTCGCGTAGTCGAAGCCGACCTGCTGCGCGATGTCGCGCAGATGGGTTTCGCGCAGCGCCGACAGGTGTTCGGTGCCGGGTACCTTGCGGCCGTCGGCGGTGCGCAGTTCGCGCTGTATCACTTCGCCGGCCTGCCAGTAGCCGACCGGACGGCCGTCGTCGTCGCTCTTCGGTATCGGCCGTGCCGCCTCGCCGCCAGCGCCGACGATCCAGCCGCGCACCTCGCCCGGCTTGATGTCGTCGAAGCCCGGCTTGTCGCCGTCGCGCAGCGGCGGGGCCTCCTGGCCGTCGCTGACGAAGACGACGGCAGGGGCCTCCTCCAGCGTCTTCGCGGTACGCACCGACCAGAACACGCCTTTCGCCACCTCGCTCGAATTGCCCCAGCGCATGCGGCCGTCGATCTGATCGAGTGAGGCAATCAGGTCGCTGTAGTGCGCGCACACCTCGATCGGCGCCAGCAGCAGCAGCGTGCGGTACTCGGCGAAACCGGCCCAGCCGACGCGCGAGCCGCAGGGCAGTTCGCGCAGCGCCCGCTTGGCCGATTCGCGGGCGTAGGTCAGGCGGCTGACCGGCACGCCGTCCAGTTCGTAGTCCTCGACATTCATGCTCTGCGTCAGATCGAACACGACGATGGTGTCCCAGCTGTCGCGCGGCAGGTTCACCGGCGGCAGCACGGCGGCGATCACCAGCAGCGCGAACGCGGCGAGCAGCGAGCGGGCGTCGCGCTCACGCAGGCTCGCGAGCAGGTTGCGCAGGAAGACGCGTGTTCTCATGCGCACGTCCTCACGGAAGGTCCAGTCGCACGCCCTGCAGCGTCGTCACCACACGTTCCCTCGGTGGCTCCGGGCCTTCGTCGTCGGCGGCCGCGGCCTGCTCGATCTCGGGCGCGAGCCACAGCGCGCGTTCGAGGTTGTAGCGCGCTTCCCAGTCGTCCGGTCGCTCGCGCAGCGCGTCGCGGTAGCGCTGCTTGGCCAGCTCGACCAGCGGCAGCGCATTGGCGACGTCGGCTTCGCCGTGCGCCAGCGCCTCGCGCAGGTGCAGGTTGCCGAGGTTGTAGCGCGCGCCCTCGCGCAGGTCGGTGCGTTCGCCGGCGATCAGCGCCTTCCAGGCGCGGGTGGCGGCTTCGCTGTCAGTGCCGCGGCTCAGCGCCAGCGCCTGGGCGAACTGCGCTTCCGGCAGATCGGCGTCGACGCTGCCGGCGGAAGCGATCGCCGCATTCACGCGTTCGGCCTGCCACAGCTGCGATGTCTGCCAGCCGGCGGCGAGGCCGGTGAACAGCGCGGTGGCGCCGAAGATCAGATGGACGGTGCGTCGTTTCACAGCCAGCTCCGCAGAAGAAGGGATCGATAGACCAGCAGCAGCGCGCAGCACAGCGCCGCCAGCGAGAAGAAGAGACGGCTGTGGTCCTGCCGCGGCACGCGCTCTGCGAAGTCGAGCGGGAAGTTCTGCTGGCGGCCCACTTCGGCCACCGCCTTCGCCAAGTCTTCCGGGCTGTCCGCCTGGTAAAGCCGATAGGTCACCGGCAGCGACTGGAAGAAGCGGTGCAGCGACACTTCGGCGATCGACTCCTGCGCGTAGTAGGCGTTGCGTGCCTCGATGGCCTCCATGCCGTCGCCCTCGGCGGCCGGCGGTGGCGCGCTCGCTTCGGCGTCGAGTTCAGGTGCGTTCAGCGTGCGCAGATAGAGCCAGTGCAGCGCGATGCGGTTGGCCTGCAGACCCTCACGGATGCGCTTGCGCGTCGGCTCGTCGAGATGGGCGCCGCCGTCGGTCACCAGCAGGATGATGCGGCTGCCGGTGTAGGCGCGCTCGGTGAAGGTGTCGATGGCGGCGGTCAGTGCGCGGCCGACGTTGGTGTCGGACAGACCGCGCCCCAGCCCGCCTGCGGTGATGCCGGCCTGCACGACGGCGTCGTGCTGGGTGAAGGGCACGACGTTCATCGGTCCGGCGCTGAAGAACATCAGCGCGAAGCGGTCGTCCGGCCGCTGCTCGACGAATTTCGACAGCAGGTCGCGCGCCACTGCCGACTTCGGTTCGCCGCGCGATTCGACCTGGTAGAGCAGCGAATGCGGATCGATGGTGCGCCAGTCGCTGGGCTTCATCTTGGCGTCCATGCTGCGGCTGCGGTCCATCAAGATCATGATTTCCGCACCGCGGCCGGTGCGCGTCACCGTCGTTTCGGGCGAGCCGGGGCCGGCCAGCGCGATGACGATGCCGGCCAGCGCCAGCACCGCCAGCGCGCGCCAGGCGAAGCCGGCGACGCGGCCGGCGCGGTCGCGCGGCAGCCAGTCCAGTGTAGGGAACAGCAGCGTGTCGCGGCGCCGGCGCAGCAGCGGCAATGCGGCCAGCGGCAGCAGCAGCAGCGCCCAGGGCTGGGCGAAGTCGATGGCGCCGAAGATCATGCTTCGTGCCGCTTTTCGATGTCGCGCAGGCGACGCGCGAAGCTGCGCAGCGGCAGCGCGTCGGCCGGCCGCTCGGCGCCGAAGAACAGCGCAGCCGACTGCGCGTAGAAGCGTTCGATGTCGGCGCGCAGCGGCGCGTACTGCGGTGCGCGCTCGAACAGGCGCGGCAGCGAAGCCGGCTGCAGGCTGCGTCCGGCTGTGCGGTCGAAGGCGCGGTGCAGCGCCTGCCAGGCTTCGGGTGCGTCGTCGCCGCGGTTGCGCAGGCCCTTCAGTTCGCGCAGCGCGCGGGCGAAGGGCTGGCTGCGTCCGGCGCGCCAGCTGCGCCAGCCGAGCCACCCGCCCCAGGCGAGCAGCGTGGCGATGCACAGGCCGCCCCACAGCGCGATCTGCTGGCGGATCGAGGTGGTGTCGACGGCGGGCGCGGCGCGGTCCGGCTGCAGCGCGTCCAGCGCGCCTTCGCCGAAGGCGTTGCGCGGTGTCAGCGGCGCGGCGCTGAAGGGCCAGGCCGCGACGCCGAGCAGACCACCCGAAGTCTGCAGGTCGAGCGCCGGCAGCGTCAGCGCGGTGAGTGCCTGCGGCGCGTTGATCAGCTGGTGCTCGATCACCAGCCAGCGCTGTCCGTCGGTGTCGCGCTCAATGCGGGTCGGCCGGCGTTCCAGCCAGACGCCGACGCGGCCGGGTGCTGGCGGCTTGGTGAGTTCAACCGGCTTGCCGTCGATGGCGAGCAGCACGCGCTGCGTCAGCACATCGCCCAGGGTATGACCGAAGGCGCGCGGCTGTTCGACGCGGGCGGGTGCGCCCTGCGGCTGTGGTGCCGCGGCGGCTGGCGGGGCGGTCGTCTCCGGCGCAGCCGTGGCTGCGGCGTCGGCACCGTTTTCGGGCGCGTCGGCGGCCGCCGTTTCCTGCGGGACAGGATTGCCCTCCGTGCTTGCAGCCGGCGCGTCCGGCGCAGCGGCGGCGGGGGTCTGTGCGAATGCACCATGAGCGCCCTGCGCGAGCAGCAGACTGGCGATCAGGGACGCTCGGATCAAGGGCGTCATGCGGTGGCCTCGAAGAAGTAGTCGGACATCGCCTCGGCGTCGAAGGCGCCGTGGATGAAGAAGGGGCGCAGGTCGCGCGCGGAGAAGAAGGCATCCAGCTCGGCGCGCCGTGCCGCCACCGCGTCGCGCCACTGCGTGCGCAGCTTGGGCCGCATGAACAGCGTGCGGCGGACACTGCTCTCGGCGTCGCGCAGCGGTGCGATGGCGTCGTGCGGCGGTGGCTCGGTCTCCGCCGGATCCCACACGACCACCGGCACGACGAAGGCGTGCGACAGCAGATCGAGCGCGGCGCCCAGCCGGTCGAGCGGCCAGTGGAAATCGCTGACCAGGAAGACCAGCGCCTCACGGCCGATCAGCTGCTGCAGCGCGTCCTCCAGACCGTCGATGCCGCCGGGCGCCGGTGTGCACTGGCGCAGGCTGTCGGCCATCACGCTGCCCAGGCCGCGGCTCAGCGTGGCCGGCACGCACAGGTCGGCGCGTTCCCGCTGGTCGAAAGCCAGCATGCCCAGCGCGTCGCCGACGCGGAAGGCGCTGCGCGCCAGCGATTCGACGAAGTCGGCGGCGACGTCGATCTTGCCCCGGCGGGCGCCGAAGCCCATCGAGGCGGACACGTCCACCAGCAGCTGCACGGTGACGCCGACGCGCTGGCGATTGACGCGCACCAGCCAGTCGCCGGTGGTGCTGCGCACGCTGGCGCGCAGGTCGAGCCGGCGCGGGTCCGGTCGGTCATACAGACTCATGTGCGACACGAATTCCTGCCCGGCGCCCAGGCTGCTGCCCGGGTGCGAACCCGGGCGCTGGCCGGCCGCGCGCTGCGGCAAGCGGTAGTGAAATTCGTGCAGCTCGTCGGCGGCACTCATCGCGGCGTGGCGACCTTCTCGATGATCTGCGCGACCAGCGCGTCGGCGATCTGCGCGCGACGCATTTCGTAAACCGGGGTGAAGAACACACGGTGGCCCAGCGTCGACGGCAGGATGGCCTGCACGTCGTCCGGCACGAGGTGGGTGCGGCCGGCCATCCAGGCAACCACGCGCGCGGCGCGCAGCATGGCGCTCATGCCGCGCGGGCTGGCGCCGGCCAGGATGAGCTTCTTCATGTCGACGCCGTCGATGCGTACGTCGAACGCGGCCGGGTTCTGGCTGGCGTCCCACAGGTCCATCACATAGCGTTCGAGCGCTTCGCTCGCCACCACGCTGCGCTGGATCGCCGCCGCCATCGAGTTCAGCGACTGCCAGTCGAGAATGCCTGGCGCGACCTGGTCGATCAGCGCGTCGACATCGTGGAAGGCGGTGTCGAACACCAGCGCGCGGCGCACCGCCGGATCGCGCGGCGTTTCCATGCGCAGTTCGAACATGAAACGGTCGCGCGCGGCCGAGGCCAGTTCGAAGGTTTCTTCCTTTTCGACCTTGTTGCGGTCGGCGAACACCGTCATGTGCGGGAAGCTGTACTCGCGATTGAAGGCCGACACCGTGCGTTCGGCCATCGCGCGCAGCAGCAGCGACTGCACCTGCGGGCGGGCGCGGTTGATCTCGTTGAAGAAGAAGGTGGTGAGACGCTCGCCATGGCGCAGCAGCGGGCCGGGTTCGATGCGCGGCTTGCCCTCGGCATCGACATAG
>NZ_JCANOT010000028.1:0-18915 GCF_059552495.1 Methyloversatilis sp. S146-33 | reverse complement strand
AATCGACCGGGATGAGCTTCAGACCGTAGTCGGGCGTCTTGAATCGCGGCATCGCAAGGCTCCGGAGAGGCGATGCGGAATCATAACAACGGCATGTGAACGGATGAGGGTGGGGAGGGGTTTTTCTACAGCCTCAACGTTGAAGGTAAGGGGCTGCGGCGCGAAAGAGGTTGGCCGGAGAAGCCACGCCGGTTCCGCAGTCCCGCTTGACCGAAGGGTTAGGCGTTGTGCCCGTTGGTTGGATGAACTCCACTTTAGAACTCCGATGCATTGAGTCCAAACTTTCTTCCGAGGCCTGCAACCTTTGGAACCAGATCAAACCGAATTGACGATGGGTAGTTAATGACTGCGCATTGCTCATAAAGCTCTAAGACAAAGGGGCGGTCTAATTCATCTGTACCAAATACTGTCTCTATCTCTCTTCGGAAACCATCGATATCAGCTTGGCCGATCGCGGGGTGATGCCCGTGCTCCGCAAAGCTGGCCGTGATGTCGCCAAATTTCAGTTTTGATTTTTTGCGCTTAGCGGGAGTGTCGAACTCTTCGGACCAACTCCACAGAAGTAGGTTATGACTCATTGGAGAGCGCCTAACGTAGAGGTAACCGGCTGCCGGAGCCCAAGGCGGAGGGAACCTGCAAGCGCAGCTTGCAGGCAGTCCGATTGACCGCCGGGTTGGGCCACATTTGTTCTCCTACGCTCAACTGCAGAACGTCGGCTGACAAAGGGCAGACGGCAGGGGCAGCAACGGTGGCGGGCATGGGCTAGAGATGAAGGGCGGCCAATTCGCGGAGCCTACGAACAGCCTCGGCTGAGCCGAAGCGACCAGCGCGTTGGTAAATTTCCAACTGCGCGTCTGCGTCGGAGCAGACACCGGCAAGGATTTCTTCGGCGACTATGCGGTGAGGTTTAATTCGCTTTTCGTATTTTTCAAGGAGCTTTCTCTCTTCTTCGTCGGACTCGTGGCCATCCAGAGCGTAGAAGGCATAGTAATCGTGATATTCGGAGCAGAAGTCGTCGAAGCTCATATGGCCTTGCACACACTGGCGAATCAAGTCGTCGTGATGACCAAGGGAGTCAATCAAGTGGGCTTCGGACTCGAAGATGACCATGGCCTATTGGGCCCAACTTTGTTTTCTGGCGCACTTTTGCGCCATAACTATGGACGATGCCGGATAAACACAAAGGGTTTTCACGGGAAACTTTTTAGTTTTCAGTCGGTTGGCGTGCCATGTGCCGGATAACTACCGATTAAACGAAGACAAAAAACCTCACCCCTTGTATCGCCGGCAAGTGGAGCATATCCACGGTGTCTGTTCCATCGGTCATTTATCCGAGTGGTGAGGCGATGGGGTGCGCCCCAAGGCGCACGGCTGGTTGCGCGACTTCTTCTTTTCGCCCCGTGGCCTGCCAGTGCTGGTGCTGGGCGATGCCCGTCAAGTCCTTCGCAGCCTTTCACAACAGAACCTTGACGCATGCCCGGGCACGCCACGCCGGCAACGGATAGATTGCGGCCTTTCCCGCTTCTTTTCGGTCTTGCCGTCGC
Organism: Methyloversatilis sp. S146-33; assembly: GCF_059552495.1. The sequence continues at coordinate 17,371 of NZ_JCANOT010000028.1, read as the reverse complement.
CCGCATGAATACCTCCTACTCCTCACCCCTCCACACCGAATGGGCCACGCTGCAGCACGACCACGAGCGCCATGAGCGTTGCGCGGTCGGGATCAAGATCGCGGCGGTGGCGCTGACTGCCGGTGCGGCGCTGTTCGGTTTTCCGTTCGAGTTGGCCGCGCCGCTGACTGTGATCGTGTGGGTGATCGAGGCGATGCTGCGCACGGTGCAGGGCCGCCTCGGGCAGCGCTTGCTGAAGGTCGAAACGCTGATCGCCGACGGGGCGTCGGACTACGCGGCGTGCCAGTTGCACACCGAGTGGCAGGCGACGCGGCCGGGCGCGGTCGGGCTGTTGATGGAGTACGCGACGAGCGCGCTGAAGCCGACGGTGGCTTTTCCGCACGCGCTGCTTCTGCTGCTGCAGGCGGCGCTGGCGATTACCGGTTGAGACCTTTGCTGCATTGCGAAACATCAAGGCGCTGAAACGCGGGCCGGGGCACAATCGGGGCGATTCCCGCATTGCATCGGACTGAAACATGAGCGCATCGCGTCGCCGCCTCGTTCTGGGGCTGATCGTGCTGGCTGCCGCGGCGGCTGGCTATTACGGCTGGAAGCAGTACGCCGCACCGCCCGTGAGCGAAGCCTTTGCGTCCGGCAACGGACGCATCGAGGCGACCGAGATCGACGTCGCGACCAAGACCGGTGGCCGGCTGGAGAGCGTGGCGGTGCGCGAAGGTGACGACGTGAGCGCCGGGCAGGTCGTGGCGCTGATGGACGTGCGCGCGCTGGAAGCCGAACTGAAGATCAGCGACGCGCAGATCGAGCAGGCGAAGGCCACGCGCTCCGCCGCGGTCGCCGCGGTGGCGCAGCGGCAGAGCGATGTCGCCACCGCCGGTGCGGTGGTGTCGCAGCGGCAGAGCCAGCTTGCGCTGGCCGAGAAGGACATCGAGCGCACGCAGCGTCTGGTCGACAAGGGCTTCATTTCGACGCAGAAGCTGGACGTCGACCGCACCAGCAAGCAGTCGGCGCTGGACGCGCAGAAGGCGGCGTCGGCGCAGTTGCAGGGCGCGAAGTCGTCGATCGAGGCGGCGCACGCGGCGGTGAAGCAGGCCGAGGCGGCGATCGAGGCGGCCGAGGCGCGCAGCGCGCGCATCCGCGTCGATCTGCAGGACGCGCAACTGGTGGCCCCGGCCGACGGCCGCGTGCTGTACCGGCTGTCCGAGCCGGGCGAGGTGCTGGCGGCGGGCGGCAAGGTGCTCACGCTGCTCGACATCACCGACGTCTACATGACCATCTTCCTGCCGACCTCGCAGGCGGGGCGCGTGGCCATAGGCACCGAGGCGCGCATCGTGCTCGACGTGCGGCCGGACATTTCGATTCCCGCCAGCGTGAGCTTCGTGTCGCCGCAGGCGCAGTTCACGCCGAAGTCGGTCGAAACGCGCACCGAGCGCGAAAAGCTCATGTTCCGCGTGCGGGTGAAGATTCCGCCCGATCTGCTGAGGGCGCACGCCAAGCAGGTGAAGACCGGGCTGCCCGGCGTGGCCTGGGTGCGGCTCGACCCTGAGGCGCCGTGGCCGGCCACGCTGCCGCCGCTGGTCGGAACACCGAAACCGTCGACGGCGCCATGACCGACACGGTCGCCCGGCTTGCCGGTGTCGGCCTGCGCTACGGCGACACGGTCGCGCTCGACGACATCACGCTCGACATCCCGGCTGGCTGCATGGCCGGGCTGATCGGGCCGGATGGCGTCGGCAAGTCCAGCCTGCTGGCGCTGGTGGCCGGCGTGCGCGTGATCCAGCAGGGCGGGGTGACGGTGTTGGGCGGCGACATGCGCGACCGCCATCACCGCGCCGCGGTGTGCCCGCGCATCGCCTACATGCCGCAGGGGCTGGGGCGCAATCTGTACATGACGCTGTCAGTGTTCGAGAACGTCGACTTCTTCGGTCGCCTGTTCGGCCACGCGACGCGCGAGCGCGAGGCGCGCATCGCCGAACTGCTGGACAGCACCGGGCTGGCGGCCTTCCGCGACCGCCCGGCCGGCAAGCTGTCGGGCGGCATGAAACAGAAGCTCGGCCTGTGCTGCGCGCTGATCCACGACCCCGACCTGCTCATCCTGGACGAGCCCACCACCGGCGTCGATCCGCTGTCGCGCCGCCAGTTCTGGCAGCTGATCGAACGCATCCGCCAGCGCCGGCCCGGCATGAGCGTGCTGGTGTCCAGCGCCTACATGGGCGAGGCGGCCGGTTTCGACTGGCTGGCCGCGATGGACGACGGCCGCGTGCTCGCCACCGGCACGCCGGCCGAACTGCTGGCGCGCACCGGTGCGAAGGATCTCGACGCCGCCTTCATCGAACTGCTGCCGGCCGCCAAGCGCCAGGGGCACGAGGAACTGGTGGTGCCGCCGCGCTGCGTGCAGGGCGACGGGCCGGCCATCGTCGCCGAAGGCCTCACGATGCGTTTCGGCGATTTCACCGCGGTCGACCACGTCGATTTCGAGATCGGCCGCGGCGAAATCTTCGGCTTCCTCGGCTCGAACGGCTGCGGCAAGACGACGACGATGAAAATGCTCACCGGCCTGCTGCCGCCGAGCGAGGGCAGGGCGCTGCTGTTCGGGCACGTCGTCGACAGCGGCGACATGGATACCCGCAAGCGGGTCGGCTTCATGACGCAGGCGTTTTCGCTGTACGGCGAACTGAGCGTGCGCCAGAACCTGGTGCTGCACGCCCAGCTTTTCCACCTGCCGGCGGCCGACATCGCGCCGCGCGTCGCCGAGATGGTCGAGCGCTTCGGTCTGGCCGAATACCTCGACACGCAGGCGGCCGGCCTGCCGCTGGGCATACGGCAGCGGCTGTCGCTGGCGGTGGCGGTGATCCACAAGCCGGACATGCTCATCCTCGACGAACCGACCTCGGGCGTGGACCCGGTAGCGCGCGACGGCTTCTGGCGCCTGCTGATCGAACTGTCGCGCAAGGACGGCGTGACCATCTTCGTGTCCACCCACTTCATGAACGAGGGCGAGCGCTGCGACCGCATTTCGCTGATGCACGCCGGCCGCGTGCTGGCCAGCGACACGCCGGCGGCGCTGATCGAGCGGCGCGGCGCCGCCTCGCTCGAAGAGGCCTTCGTCGCCTACCTGGAAGAGGCGACCGGCGATGGCGCGCCACCGGTGCCCGAGGCGCCGCCACCCGCCGCCGCTATGCCGGCGGCGCCCGCGGCGCGCTCGGCACCCTTCAGCCGGCGCCGGCTGCTGGCCTACGCGCGGCGCGAGTGGCTGGAAGTGCTGCGCGACCCGGTGCGCCTCACCTTCGCGCTGCTGGGCTCGGTCATCATGGTGCTCATCCTTGGCTATGGCATTTCGATGGATGTCGAGGACCTGAAATTCGCCGTGCTCGACCGCGACGACACGCCGGAAAGCCGCGCCTACATCGAGAACATGGCGGGCTCGCGCTACTTCATCGAACAGCCGCCGCTGCTGGGCGTGGACGAACTGGACCGCCGCATGCGCGCCGGCGAACTGAGTGTCGCGCTGGAGATTCCGCCGGAATTCGGGCGCCGGCTGCGCAGCGGACACGCGGTCGAGATCGGCGTCTGGGTCGATGGCGCCATGCCCTTCCGCGCCGAAACCACGCTCGGCTACGTGCAGGGCCTGCACGCCGACTTCCTGCAGCAGGCGGCGGTGCGCGAAGGGCTGCCGGCGACCGCCTACCCGGCGAAGCTGGACATGCGCTACCGCTACAACCAGGACTTCCGCAGCGTGTTCGCGATGGTGCCGGCGGTGATTCCGCTGCTGCTCACCTTCATCCCGGCCATCCTGATGGCGGTCGGCGTGGTGCGCGAGAAGGAGCTGGGTTCGATCACCAATCTGTACGCGACGCCAGTGACGAGGCTCGAATTCCTGATCGGCAAGCAACTGCCCTATATCGCCGTCAGCATGGTGAGCTTCTATGGGCTGGTGCTGCTCGCGGTGTTCGTGTTCGAGGTGCCGCTGAAAGGCAGCCTGCTGTCGCTGAGCCTGGGCGCGCTCATCTTCGTCACCGCCACCACCGGCCTCGGCCTGCTGATGTCCTCGTTCGCCCGCACGCAGATCGCCGCACTCGCGGCCACCGCGGTGGTGACCATGCTGGCCACGGTCACCTTCTCCGGACTCACGCACCCGGTGTCCTCGCTCGAAGGCGTGGGGCGAACGATAGGCACCTTCTTCCCGGCCACCTATTTCCTCAACATCAGCCGCGGCCTGTTCACCAAGGCGCTCGACATGCGCGACCTCTACGCCGACTTCCTGGCGCTGGCCGCCTTCGTGCCGGTGCTTACGCTGCTCAGCGTGTGGCTGCTGAAGAAGCAGGAGCGATGATCCTGAGAACCTCGGCTGACCGCTTGCCAATGTGCTTCAGGCCCTGCCCATCGAGGATGCCCGCGGAGTGCAGCGCTCATCTTCCAGGTGAGACCGCTTCGGCGTCGCGTGCACGGTTGGCGGGGCGCCCGGCGGTGTTGCTCGTCCTTGCAGGGTGCCATCCTGCCGCGTCCTCGCGCCTTGCCGTACACCCCGCCAACCGCGCCCGTCACGTTCCACCGATCGCCGATCAACCGAGGTTCTCAGGATGATGCGACGCCGACTGCTCAACGCCTGGCGCCTCGGGCTCAAGGAACTGATGAGCCTGTGGAACGACAAGGTGCTGCTCATCATGATCGTGTGGGCCTTTTCGGGCGGCATCTACAGCGCGTCGACGGCGACTTCGCAGGAACTGCACAACGCGCCCATCGGCATCGTGGACGAGGACCGCTCCGTACTGAGCGAGCGCATCGCCGGCGCCTTTTACGGCCCCTACTTCCGGCCGCCGGAAATAATTACCGAAGGGCAGGGCGACGCCGGCCTGGATGCCGGGCTGTACACCTTCGTCATGATCATTCCGCCGGATTTCGAGCGCGACGTGTTGGCCGGCGCGCAGCCGTCGATACAGGTGAACATCGACGCGATGCGGGTGAGCCAGGCCTTCATCGGCGCCAACTACATCCAGAACATCGTGCTCGGCGAGGCCGTCGAATTCGTGCAGCACCGGCGCAGCGAGACGGTGGCGCCGATCTCGCTCGCGCCCACCATCCTGTTCAACCCCAACCTGACCAGCGCCTGGTTCGGGAGCGTGATGGAAATCATCAACAACGTGACCATGCTGTCGGTCATCCTGACCGGTGCGGCGCTGATCCGCGAGCGCGAGCACGGCACGCTGGAACACCTGCTGGTGATGCCGCTGGGCGCTTTCGAAATCATGCTGGCCAAGGTGTGGTCGATGGCGCTGGTGGTGTGGGTGGCGGTGCTGCTGTCGCTGTACTTCGTGGTCGAGCGCGCGCTGGCGGTGCCGATCGCCGGCTCGATTCCGCTGTTCATGGTGGGCACGCTGATCCAGCTGTTGGCCACCACCTCGCTCGGCATCTTCATCGGCACGCTGTCGCGCAACATGCCTCAGCTCGGGCTGATGATGATCCTCGTCATCCTGCCGCTGGAACTGCTGTCCGGCGGCATGACACCGCGCGAAAGCATGCCGCAGGCGGTGCAGTTCATCATGGAATTCGCGCCCACCACCCACTTCGTCAGCCTCGCCCAGGCGGTGCTCTACCGCGGCGCCGGGCTGGATGTCGTGTGGCCCAGCCTGCTGGCGATGGCGGCCATCGCTGCGGCCTTCTTCACCGCCTCGCTGCTGATGTTCAGGCGCAGCATCGCGGCACAGGGGTGAGGGTAGAGCGCTGCAATCGCGAGCAAGCTCGCTCCCACAAAAACGCGGCTCCGGCGACGGTCCCGGAGTGCTCTCGTGGGAGCGAGCTTGCTCGCGATACGGCCGCTGCCATCTGCAGGCTTCGATACAGGCCGCTGTCGGGGTCAGAAGACCCCTCCCACAGAACCCCGGCTTGGCTCCGGCCGCAGGCCCGGCACACTTCTTCCCCTGCAGAGCCTTCGCCCTGGCTTGGGCCGTGAATCGGGCGCATCTCCTGTGGGAGCGGTCTTCTGACCGCGACGCGGCCGCTGCCATCCGCCGGCTTCGATACAAGCCGCCGTCGGGGTCAGAAGACCCCTCCCACAGAACCCCGGCTTGGCTCCGGCCGCAGGCCCGGCACACTTCTTCCCCTGCAGAGCCTTCGCCCTGGCTCGGGCCGTGAATCGGGCGCATCTCCTGTAGGAGCGGTCTTCTGACCGCGACGCGGCCGCTGCCGTCCGCAGGCTTCGATGCAGGCCGCCGTCGGGGTCAGAAGACCCCTCCCACAGAACCTCGGCTCCGGCCACCGGTCGGGCGCGATCCCTGTGGGAGCGGCCTTGGCCGCGACGCGGCCGCTGCCATCCGCCGGCTTCGATGCAGGCCGCTGTCGGGATCAGAAGACCCTTCCCACAGAATCCAGTCATCCGTCGGAGCCGGTGCTGCGTCTGCCGTCAGCGATTCGCCAGCGCCGTTTCCAGTCTTGCCAGCGCGTCGCGGATGACCGCTCGCGGTGAGGCGAGGTTGAGGCGCATGTGGCCGCTGCCGCCGGTGCCGAAGCTTGCACCGGGATTCAGGCCGAGGCCCGCGCCGATGAAGAAGTCGCGAAGTGCGTCGTCATCCAGACCGAGGCCGCGGCAGTCCAGCCACAGCAGATAGGTGCCTTCCGGCGCCACCGGATGGATGCCGCGCAGGCGGTGGGTGACGGTGTCGATCACCTCGTCGCGCGTCGTTTCAAGGTAGTCCATCAGCGCGTCCAGCCACGGCCCGCCGTCGCGGTAGGCGGCTTCGAAGGCGGCGACGCTGAACGGGTTCGACGCGCTCACGTGCAGCGTGCCGAACACGCGCTCGACCGCGCGCCGCTCGGTGTCGTCGGCGATCAGCGCCGACAGGCCGAGGCCTGGCACGTTGAAGGTCTTGCTCGGCGCCACCGTGGTCAGCACGCGGTCGCCGGGGCGCGCCAGCGTGGCGAGCGGCAGATGGCGCACGCCGGGGTAGGTGAGGTCGGCGTGGATTTCGTCCGCCAGCACCACCAGTTCGTGCCGGCGGGCGATGGCCAGCAAAGTGTCCAGTTCTTCATGCGACCACACGCGGCCGACCGGGTTGTGCGGCGAGCACAGCAGCAGAAGCTTCGATCCAGCGCGCGCGGCGCAGCCTTCGAGCTGATCGAAATCCATGGTCCAGCGGCCATCGCGCTCGATCAGCGGGTTCTCGACCACGCGCCGGCCGGTGTCGCGGATGGCCGAGAAGAAGGGCGGATAGACGGGCGGCTGCACGATGACGTTGTCGCCCGGCTTGGTGAAGGCCTGCACCGCGGCATACAGCGTCGGCACCACGCCCGGGCACATGTGGATGTGCTCGCGCGCGACGTTCCAGCCGTGGCGCGCGGCCAGCCAGCGTTCGAGCGCTTCGAAGGCGCCGTCGGGGTAGAGCGTGTAGCCATAGACCGGGTGACGCGCGCGTTCGGCCAGTGCGGCCACCACGGCCGGCGGCGCGGCGAAGTCCATGTCGGCCACCCACAGCGGGGTGACCTGCTCGGTGCCGAACACCGCGGCGCGGCCGTCGTGCTTGACGCTGGCCGTGCCGTCGCGCGGAATCGGCAGATCGAAGTTGAAAGAGGTACTCAGCGCACGCGCTCCCACAGCGTTACCTCGGCCAGCGTGTGCTGGTGCTTGCGGCGGGTTTCACGGATGACGAAGGGCACGTCGCGCGGCGCGCCCACCATGCGGAAGCGCTCGCCCAGCACCGCCTTCATGCCGTCGAGTGTGGTCCAGCTCTCGCCGTCCTTCTTGAAACCACCCAGCCAGTCCTCGCGCTTTGTGTGTTCCTCCAGCCAGGTGTAGGGCGAGGTGATCATCAGCAGTCCGCCGACGTTCAGCCGCTCGTGCACCGCCGCCAGGAAGGCCTTCGGGTCGTACAGCCGGTCGATCAGGTTGGCGGCGAGTATGAGGTCGTAGCCGGTCAGCACGCTCTTCAGATTGCAGGCGTCGCCCTGCATGAAATCGACCTTCCCGCGTACCGACTCCAGTCCCATGTCGGCCAGGCGGCGCGTCTTGTACGACACCAGTTCGCCCTCATCGACCAGCGTGTAGCGCAGCTCGCCCTGTTCGGCCAGATGCACGCCGGCGTTAATGAAGCGGGCGGAGAAATCGACGCCGGTCACGTGTTCGAAATGGCGGGCCAGTTCGAAGCTGGCGCGGCCGGTGGCGCAGCCGAGGTCGAGCGCGCGCCGCGCCGGTCGCTCACCCATTGCCTCGATGGCGATGGTCGCCAGCGCCTTCGGGAAATTCGGCACGCCGAAGTACTCGTCGCCGTAGTGGAACTCGGCGTACTCGGACAACTGCCGGTCGCTTTCGTAATAGACGTTCGGCGCGCTGGCCGGTGCATCGCTGATCACGTATCGGAACCCCGCGTGCTGGAAGAAATGACGGCGGAAAGCGTAGCGCGATGCGCGCGTTGCCTCGTTGCCGCAGGAAACCCACGCGCCGCCCTTCATCAGGTTGTGGCGCGCGTCGAAGGTGGGCGTCGAGAAATCATCGTAAATCGGATGCACGTCGAAGCCAGCGAAGGGGTAGATCGGCGTCTCGGTCCATTGCCAGACGTTGCCGACCACGTCGAAGAAGTCGCCATGCGCGAAGCGATCGACCGGGCAGGACGAGGCCCAGTGATCGAGGTGCAGGTTGGCGGGTGCCTTGCTGTCTTCGGGCACTTCGGCGACATCGGCCACGTCGTACAGGCGGTACCACTCGTCCTCGGTCGGCAGCCGCACCGGGCGGCCGGTCTTCGCCGCCTTCCATTTGCAGAAGGCGCGCGCCTCATGGCAGTTGGTTTCGACCGGCCAGTTCCACGGCATCGGCACTTCTTCGAGCATCAGCCGCAGTTGCCAGCCGTCCGGCTTGCGCCGCCAGAACTCCGGGTGGTCGATGCCGGCCTGCAGCCGGAAATCGCGCCAGCCCTTGCCTTCGTCGTCCCACCAGGCGTCGTTGCGATAGCCGCCGTCATCGACGAAGTCGAGAAATTCGCGGTTGCTGACGACATGACGGCTGGCTTCGAACGCCGCTACCGCGACCTCGCGCGTTTCATATTCGTTGTCCCAGCCGTAGATCGGGTCGTCGCGGCGACGGCCCAGCTGCGTGACGCCGGCCGCCACCGGAACCAGACTGTTTGCCGGCGCCTCGCCGCTGTCGCGACAGGGCGCCCAGGCGGGGTGGGTGCGCACGAAGTCGAGCCGGCTCTGGCGGATCAGCACCGACGAGGTTTCGAGGTGGATGCGCTCGTGTTCGATGCCCATGATGACGCTCCACCACGGGTTGCTCCAGTTCACCGGCAGCGTGAGCGGCGCGTCGTTGATGACGCGGTCCACCCGACGCCGGACCTCGTTGCGATAGTCGCGCACAGCCTGCACGCTCGGCCAGTCGTAGTTCGCCTCGTTCAGGTCGTCCCAGCTCATTTCATCGACGCCGACCGCGAACATCGATTCGAAGCGCGGATTGATGCGCTCATGGATGAGCCCGGCCAGCAGCAGCTTGTTCACGAAGAAGGTCGCGGTGTGGCCGAGATAGAAGATGAGCGGGTGGCGCAGCGCGATCGGTTTGCGGTAGTAGGCCTCGTCGCAGGTGAGCACTTCGAACAGCTGTTCGTAGCGGCTGAAGGTGGCGTGAAAGTAATCGCGCAGCGTTGCGCGCATCGCGTCCGGATCGGTCGCGTCGAGTCGCGGTGTGCGCAGGAAGAAGGTGTCCTGATGACTGTTCATCTTCTTTTTGTACTCCGGCAAATGCGGGTGTTGGAGGGCGTGCCGGTCGGCAGGGATCATGAGGCGATCATCCCGGTAAGCAGATGTTTCCGGCCGTGGTCGCGCATAGACGCGACGCGGCGCCGGTAAGTTCAGACATTGTGCCGCGACCGGCAGGGCCTGCGTAGGTCACGCCGGCTCCGGTGCGAAGGCCGCGCTGTCGCCGCCGAGCTCGCGCGCCAGCCAGTCCACCAGCAGACGCGTGCGGCCGGGCAGCAGCCGGGCGTGCGGATAGACGATGCTGACCGGGCGCGGCGGCGGCTCGAAATCGCGCAGCACGACGCGCAGTTCGCCGCGCGCCAGTTGCGGCCTGACCTGGTAGCTCAGGAAAAGGCCGAAGCCGGCGCCCGCCGCGCAGGCGTCGACCGCGGGCGCGATGTGGTTGAACTCGAGGTTGCCGGCTACCGGCACGGTCATCGCGCGGCCATTGACTTGAAAGCTCCACGCGAAGCTGGAGGCGCCGGTAAAGCGGACGCAGGGCGCGCCGCGCAGGGCGTCCGGGTGCTGGGGTTCGCCGTGCGCGGCGAGCAGGGCGGGGCTGGCGACGACGACGCGGCGGATGGTGCCGAGCGGGCGTGCGATCAGGCCGGAATCGTCGAGTGCGCCGATGCGCACGCCGACATCGATGCTCTCCTCCAGCATGTTCACGACGCGGTCATGCAGCAGCACGCGCAGCTTCACGCGTGGGTGGCGCAGCGCGAAACGGGTGACCGCCGGCGCGACATACATCTGGCCGAACTGCACCGGCGCGGTCAGCGTGATCGGCCCCGACGGCTCGGTTGCGCCTTCCTTCAGCGCGTCCTCGGCGTCCTGCACCGCCGACAGCACCTGACGGCAGCTTTCGAGATAGCTGCGGCCCTCGTCGGTCAGCGCGATGCGCCGCGTCGTGCGGTTCAACAGGCGCACGCCGAGATGGGCCTCCAGCGCGGCCAGCGTGCGCACGACCGCGGGCAGCGAACAGTCGAGCGCACGCGCGGCCGCGGTCAGGCTGCCGTGCTCGGCGATGTCGACGAAGGTGCGCATGGCCCTGAGGGTGTCCATGCCTGGATATTACTGCGCAAAGTGGAAGAGTGTTATCCGTATCGCCCCATTTATTGCCGGGTGTGGATTGCGGATACTGCATCACGTCGCCACCCGACGCCCAACCCAACGCAAGGAGCCTGTAATGACGCTGACCGCCACCCTCCGCCCGGATGCCCCCATCGTGCTGCACGGCTTCAAGCTGTCCGGCCACAGTCACCGCGCCGAGCTCTTCCTCGAACTGCTCGGCCTGCCCTATGAATTCCGCCAGGTCGATCTGGCCGGCGGCGAGCAGAAGACGCCGGCCTTCCTGGCGAAGAACTGCTTCGGCCAGGTACCGGTAATCGAGGACGGTGCCACCGTCATCGCCGATTCCAACGCCATCCTGGTCTATCTGGCGCAGCGCTACGCACCCGGCCGCTGGCTGCCGCAGGACCCGGCCGGCCAAGCCGAGGTGCAGCGTTGGCTTACCGTCGCTGCCGGCCCGGTCGCCTTCGGCCCGGCCGCCGCGCGGCTGGTCACGCTGTTCCGCGCCCAGTTCGACACGCAGGAGGTGATCGCCCGCGCACACCGGCTGCTCGCGGTGATGGACGGCGAACTGGCCGGCCGCGACTGGCTGGTCGGCACGGCGCCGACGCTGGCGGACGTCGCGGTGTACAGCTATGTGGCGCATGCACCGGAAGGCAATGTGTCGCTCGACGACTACCCGAACGTGCGCGCCTGGCTCGCCCGTGTCGAAGCGCTGCCCGGCTTCGTCGCGATGCCGGCGAGCAAGGTCGGCCTGCGCGCCTGATCGCCATGGAAACCGGACGCGACCCTTTCCACGACGGCGAGCGCGCGCTGCAGGCGCGTGCCGGCATGCAGCAGCGCATGGCCGACATCGGCGCGCGCGTCATCCGCGACCACATGCCGGAGCAGCACCGAGACTTCTTCGCGCTGCTGCCTTTCCTGATTGTTGGCAGCGTCGACACCGATGGCCAGCCCTGGGCGTCGGTGCTGCACGGGCCGTCGGGCTTCGTGCGGTCGCCCGATCCGCGCACCTTGCACGTCGATGCCCGGCCGCCGGCCGGCAGTCCGCTGGCCGCGCATCTGCGCGACGGCGCAGCGCTCGGATTGCTCGGCATCCAGCCGCACACGCGGCGGCGCAACCGGATGAACGGGCGCGTCGCTCGCCTGAGCGAGACCGGCTTCGACGTCGAGGTGGCGCAGAGCTTCGGCAACTGCCCGCAGTACATCCGCACGCGTGAAGCCTTCTACTTCGACGAGGGCGCGCCCGGCGCGCCACAGCCGCTCGCCGCTCTCGACGACGCAGCGCGCGCACTGATCGCGTCCGCCGACACGCTGTTCATCGCGAGCACGCATGCCGATGGCGTCGATGTGTCGCACCGCGGCGGCGCGCCGGGTTTCGTGTCGGTCGACAACGATGCGTGCGACGTGCTGACGCTGCCCGATTACGCCGGCAACTTCTTCTTCAACACGCTGGGCAACCTGCTGCTGGAACCGCGCGCCGGCCTGCTGTTCATCGACTTCGACAGCGGCGACCTGCTGCACGTGAGTGCGCGTGCCGAGATCGTGTGGGACGGCGACGAAGTCGATGCCCACCCCGGTGCGCAACGTCTGCTTCGGCTCACCGTGACCGGTGCGCTGCGCGTGCCACGCGGCTTGCCGCTCGAGTGGTCGATGAGCGCCGATCAGGCTTAGCAAAGCTATGGAGGCGCAAGGCTTTGTGGGAGCGAGCTTGCTCGCGATTGCGCCTCGGATCGAAGCCAGCGGCCTGCAAAGGCCGCATCGCGACCGGAGGTCGCTCCCACAAGGATCGCTCCCTGTTCGCTGCCGGAACAGGCTTCTGTGGGAGCGAGCTTGCTCGCGATTGCGACGATGATCGAAGCCAGCGGCCAAGGCCGCTCCCACAAGGGAGGCGCATGATCCGCGGCCGGTGCCGCAGTTCTGTGGGAGGGGTTTTCTGACCCCGACAGCGGCGGCGGTCCGGCGCTGTCGTTCTAGCTTGCGGCCCCCAGTGTCCGGGCCGCGGTCACCACGGCCTGTGCATCGGCACGGGCGGCATCCAGGCGGCGCGACAGCGGGTCGGACGCAGCCGTGGTGCGATCATCTGGCGGGCTTGCAGCGAGCAGCGCGCCCAGTTCGCGGCGTGCGGCGGCGAGTTGCTCTTCGGCGTTCGACACGTCGGGCCGGGCGCTCAGCCGGCGTGCCGCGGCGATGTGGGCGAGCAGCAGATAGCCGCGCGTGGTGAGCACGTTCAGCGCGGCCAGCGGCTGCTGCTGCGACGCCGGCTCGTCGCGCATGCGGACGACCGCATCGGACAGCGTGCCGAGCGCTTCCTGCACGTGGCGGCGGGCGAGCCGGTAGTGCATGTCCCGCGTGTCCGGCGTCAGCGCCAGTTCGACGTATTCGCGCAGTGCACTGATCAGGCGGGCGGCCAGTGCGGTAACGCTGTTGCGCTCCCAGCTCGGCAGCACGCGGCTGAACAGCCAGGCGACGGCAACGCCGACGACGGTATCGAAGAAGCGCTCGGAAATGTGGAAGCTGCCGGGCGCGATCAGGTGCAGCTGCAGCAGCGCCATCACGCAGGCGGCGGTCACGGTGACGCGGTAGCGCACCGTGATGAAGGCGTGCGCGATGCCGATGCAGACGAACACGATGCCCAGCAGCACCGCCGGTGCCGACACCAGATGCAGGATCACGGCGACGAACAGACAGCCCAGCGCATTGCCGATCATGCGGTCGGTCTGGCGCTGGCGGGTCTGGCTGAAGCTGGCGCGCATGACCAGCGATACCGTCAGCAGTATCCAGTAGCCATGACCGGCCCAGGGCAGCCAACGCGACAGCGCCAGTGCGGCGGCCATCGCCAGCGTGAGCCGCAGCGCGTAGCGCAGTACCGGCGAATCGAGCCGGAACTCGTCGCGCAGCGCACGCGGCGTGAAGCTCGAGCGCGACAGGAAGCGGCTCATGTCCTCGTCGTCGACCTGCGCTGGCTCGCGCAGCGCACGATCGACGCGACGCAGGCCGTCGATGGCGCCGAGCAGCTTGCGTCGCCCGGCTTCGAGCACCGCGGTGGCGGCGCTGCGGTCCAGCGCCGGGTCGGCCGACAGCGCGGCGACCTCCTGTTCCAGCGCCGGGCGGGTGTTGCGATAGGGCGTGTCGTCGAGCACCGGACGGCTGCCCGAGAGGCCGCCGTGGGCGAGACGCAGCACGTCGTCGGCCGCGGCGTGCGTCATCGCCGCCAGCAGCCGCATGACGCGGTGATCGCCAAAGGCGTCGCGCAGCGGTGCGTAATCGCCCTGGCTGGCCAGCACCGCCTCGTGGGCGTCGATCAGCGCCAGCAGGCCGTTGGTCAGCGCCTGCTGTTCCGGCGAGCAGCGGTCGACGAACACGAAATCGCGCGCCGTCTGCAGCCGCTCGGCGAACGCGGCCTGGCGGCGCACCAGTTCGGCATACACCTCATCGAGGTCGTTGGCCGGGTTGAACAGCGCCGCCTTGCCGCGCACGTAGTCGGCGAAGGCGTACAGCGCGTCGACGACGGCGCGGCGGCGCATCGCGGTGTCGGTCAGGCGCGCCAGCAGCAGCGCATACAGCAGATAGCACAGGCCGCCGGCGAACTGCAGCGCCAGATGTGCCGCCTGTTCGCGCGGCGGCAGATCCGGCTGGGCCATCGTGAACGCCATCGTCATCATCATGCCGTAGCCCAGCGGCAGGCCGGGCTTGCCCCACGCGGTGGCCATGCCCGAGGCAAAGGCGATCAGCAGGATCGCCGCGGCGAACAAGGGCAGCGAGTCGTGGGTGGCCAGCACCAGCAGGGCGACCACCGGCATCTGGATCAGGTTGGCGAGCAGCAGCGGCAGCTTGTTGCGGCGCGGAGCGGGAATGTCGGTCAGGCTCACCACCAGCGCGCCGGCGGCCATGGCGATGGCTGTCCGCGTGTCGGCCACCGCCCAGGCGAGCAGGGCCACCAGTGCGACGCCGAGCGAGCAGCCGAAGCCGCTTAGTGCGTGATGGTTGCGCAGCTGGCGTGCCAGCAGTGGGTTGCGGGTGATGCGGTGGGCGAAACGACGCAGCATGGATCAGGGGCAGGGGGTCAGCCGCGGTCGCGGCGGCGCTCCATTGCGAACTTCATCAGCGCGGCGCTGCTGTCCAGTTCGAATTTGCGCTTGATGTTGATGCGGTGGCTTTCGACCGTGCGGACCGACAGGTCGAGCCGGGCGGCGATTTCCTTGTTGCCGAGGCCGTCGGCGATCAGGTCCAGCACGTCGCGCTCGCGCGGTGTCAGTTCGGGTTCGGGCAGGCTGGCGCTGACCAGCGCGTCGGCGACGCGCGCGCTGAACCAGCGCTGGCCGGCGCAGACCGCGTCGATCGCCGCGACGATTTCGGCCGACGGGCTGTCCTTCAGCACATAGCCGCGCGCGCCGGCACGGAAGGCCTCGACCACGTACTGCGGCTCGTCGTGCATGGTGAGCATGATCACCTTCAGGTCGGGCGTGCTCTTATGCAGGCGGCGCGTCAGTTCGATGCCGTGGATGTCGCGCATCGAAATGTCCATCAGCACGCAGTCCGGCGCATGCAGGCGCACCGCGTCGAGCGCCTCGGCCGCGTTGCCCGCTTCGGCGACGACGACGAAGCGGTCCACGGTTTCCAGCCGCGCGCGCAGGCCGTCGCGCACCAGCGGGTGGTCGTCTACGAGCAGCAGGCGGAGCGGTGCGGTCATCGTGCGGATCGGGTCAGGCGACAGGCAGTCGGGCCGACAGCAGGGTACCGGAGCCGCCGGAAGAAAGGTCGAAGCGGCCGCCCAGCGCTTCGATACGCTCGCGCATGCTGCTCAGCCCGAGGCCGCGCTGCGGCGACGCCGAAACGGCCTCGACGTCGAAACCGCGGCCGTCGTCGCGGATGCTCAGCACGATGGCGCCCGGTTCGCGGCTGAGCCGCAGTTCGACCCGGCCGGCGCGCGCGTGGCGCTCGACATTGTTCAGCGCCTCCTGCAGCAGCCGGAACAGCGCGGTGCCGGCATCACCCGGCGCGACGATGTCGGCGTCGGCCTGCATGTCGACCACGATGCCGCTGCGCTGCGCGAATTCGTCCACCACCTGCTTCATCGCCGGCACCAGTCCGAGCGTGTCCAGCATGGTCGGGCGCAGGCCGTGCGAAATGCGCCGCACGTCGCCCAGCACCTCCTCGACGCCGGCGACGCCGCGGGCGAGGGTGCGGCGGGCCGCGTCGAGCGCGTCTGTGCCCGGCTGTTCGAGCCGCGCCTGGGCCGATTCGAGCAGGAACTTGACCGACACCAGGCTCTGGCTGACGCCGTCGTGCAGTTCGCCGGCCACACGCGCCCGTTCGTTCTCCTGCGAGCGCACGACCTGGCGCGCCAGTTCGCGCATCTTCAGTTCGGCGTCGCGGCGGTCGGACACGTTCAGCGCCAGCCCGGCCAGCGCAACCAGCAAGGTCGCCACCACCGCGATGCCGGCGATCACGCCCATCGTGTTGCGAATGGCGACGCGTGCCTGCCGGTCGATGCGTTCGCGCGCGGCGACGATGTCGTCGGTATAGAGACCGGTGCCGACCATCCAGCCCCACTGCGGCACGGTGGCGACATAGCCCAGCTTGTTCTCGATGCGGCCGGTGGAGGGGCGCTGCCAGATGAAATCGACGAAGCCGCCGCCTTCACGCGCGCGGGAGAGCAGGTTCTGTATGGTCGGCCGGCCCTGCGGATCGCGCAGCTCCCAAAGGTTCTGCCCGACCAGATCGGGCTGACGCGGGTGCATCAGCACCTGGCCCGACAGGTCATAGACGAAGAAGTAGCCGTCGTTGCCGAACTCGAGCTGACGCAGCACGCGCAGCGCCTCGTCGCGTGCCGCCGGATCGTCACGTTTGGCGAGGTGGGCGATGCTGGCCAGCGCCAGCGTCACGTAGTTCTGCAGTTCATGCCGGCGTGAATCCATCAGCGCCGGCTCGACGATGGCGTGCTCGGCATCGGTCAGCGCCTGCGACTGCAGCTTCACCACCGCCGCCACCGCCGCGATGGCGAGCAGCAGCGGCACGATGGCCAGCAGCACGAATTTGAGGCGAAGTTGCATGGGGCAGGGAGGAGGGCGGAAACGGAATGATACGGCCTGCGCAGCGCTTGAAATGAGCGGTCCTCCGATCACGTTGGTGTCTGAGGGGAGCAGGACGGTCTTCCCGGTCACCGCCGCTGTCGGGGTCAGAAGACCCCTCCCACAGAACCCCGCCCCGGCTCCGGCCACCGATCGGGCGCTATCCCTGTGGGAGCGGCCTTGGCCGCGACGCGGCCGCTGCAATCTGCATGCTTCGATCCAGGCCGCTGTCGGGGTCAAGACCCCTCCCACAGAACCCCGGCTCCGGCTTAGGCGAGATCCCTGTGGGAGCGGTCTTCTGACCGCGACTCGGCGGTTGCAGGCCGTCGGCTTCGATTCAGGCTGCTATCGCGAGCAAGCTCGCTCCCACGGGCTCGGCGTCAGCCGTGCAGGACGCGGTTGCTGCGCCGGGCGAAATAGAACCACTCATTGCCCGGTGTGGCGCCGGGATTCGGGAACACGATGAAGCCGTCGCGCTGGGCGCGCACTTCGCTGCCGTCCTCGCGCGTGCCGAT
>NZ_JCANOT010000027.1:0-32219 GCF_059552495.1 Methyloversatilis sp. S146-33 | reverse complement strand
GCAGGGCTGCGACAGTTGACCAGGGGCGCCGCGGCGCCGGATCGCGGATAATCCGGCATGACCTCTGCCGCTTCCCCCTCCCCCGACACCGCCTTCGACAGCCTGCCGCTGTCGCCCGACACCCTCGCCAACCTGCGCACGCTCGGTTTCGACGCGATGACGCCAGTGCAGGCGGCAGCGCTGCCCGTGGCGCTGGCCGGGCGCGATCTGATCGCGCAGGCCAAGACCGGCAGCGGCAAGACCGCCGCCTTCGCGCTGCCGTTGCTGGCCCGCTTGAACCCGCGCTGGTTCTCGCCGCAGGCGCTGGTGCTGTGCCCGACACGCGAGCTGGCCGACCAGGTGGCGAAGGAAATCCGCCGGCTGGCGCGCGGCACCGACAACATCAAGGTGCTCACGCTGTGTGGCGGCAGCAAGATCGGCCCGCAGGTCGACAGCCTGTCGCACGGCGCGCACGTCATCGTCGGCACGCCGGGCCGCATCATCGACCACCTGGAGCGCGCCACGCTCGACCTGCGTGGCGTGAATACGCTGGTGCTCGACGAAGCCGACCGCATGCTCGACATGGGCTTCCTCGACGACATCACGCACGTCGCGCGGCAGTGCCCGCGCGAGCGGCAGACGCTGCTGTTCTCGGCCACCTTTCCGGAAGGCATCGAGCGGCTGGCGGCGCAGTTCCTGCGCACGCCCGAGCGCATCACGGTCGAGATGCAGCACGCCGAACACAAGATCCGCCAGCGCTTCTTCGAGGTCGACGAGGCGCAACGGCCGGAAGCCGTGCTGCGCCTGCTGCGCCATTACCGGCCGGTCAGCACCATCGCCTTCTGCAACACCAAGCGGCGCTGCCGCGAGGTGGTGGCGGCACTGCGCGAAGCCGGCATCGAGGCGATCGAGCTGTCGGGCGACCTCGAACAGCGCGACCGCGACCGCGCGCTGCTGCGCTTCGCCCAGCGCAGCGTGTCGGTGCTGGTGGCGACCGACGTCGCCGCTCGCGGGCTGGACATCGACGCTCTCGACGCGGTGATCAGCGTCGAGGTCACGCCAGACCCCGAGGTGCACGTGCACCGCATCGGCCGCACCGGTCGCGGCGACGCCGAAGGTGCCGCATGGGCGCTGGCGGCCCCGTTCGAGAAGGTGCGCGCGCAGCGCATCGAGGAAGCGCAGGGTCGACCGCTGGAGTGGGGCACGCTGGCCGAACTCGAAGCCAGCAGCGACGCACCGCTGGTGCCGCCGATGGCCACGCTGCAGATACTGGGCGGGCGCAAGGAAAAGATGCGCCCCGGCGACGTGCTCGGCGCGCTCACCGCCTACGCCGGCTTCACCCGCGAACAGATCGGCCGCATCGACGTGACCGACTACCTCACCTTCGTCGCCGTCGAGCGCAGCATCGCGAAGGAGGCGGTGCTGCGGCTGGATGGCGGCATGGTGAAGGGGCGGTATGTGAAGGTGAAGCTGGTCGAGGAGTAGGCGCGTACGGTACAGGCTGCATCGCGAGCAAGCTCGCTCCCACGGAACCCGGCTCCGGCGGCGAACGGGGTGCGATCCTGTGGGAGCGACCTTTGGTCGCGAGGCGGCGCTGGCAGTCCGCCCGGCTTCGATTCAGGCTGCTGTCGGGGTCAGAAGACCCCTCCCACAGAAGCCTGCTCCGGCCGCGGATCGGGCACACCTCCTCCTGCAGAACCCGGGCCCCGGGCTCGGATCGTTGATCAAGCGCACCACCCCTGTGGGAGCGGTCTTCTGACCGCGACGCGGCCGTGGCAGTCCGCAGGCTTCGATTCAAGCCACCGTCGGGGTCAGAAGACCCCTCCCACAGAAGCCCGCCCAAGCTCAGCCCGCGAATCGGGCTCAGAACCGCGCATTCAGCGTCAGCCGCACGCTGCGTGGCTCGACCGGGTGGAAATGGCGGTCATCGACGCCGCCCGGCGCTTCGCCGTTGAGGCGTGAGGTGTAGAAGTACTCGATGTCGTTGTCGCCGCTATCGAACAGGTTGAACACGTCCAGCATCAGCCGCAGGTCGCGGGTGAGGCGGTGGCCGATGCGCAGGTAGGCCAGCGTGGTCGAGTCGGAACGCACCGAGTTGTCTTCGACCAGCGGGCGCGGGCCGACGTGCCGGATCTGCAGGTGACCGAACCAGCCGCTGGCCAGCGGGTTGTCTTCGGTCAGGCTGAGGCCTGCAGCGACGACACGGTCGACGGCGCCCGGCACGTGATTTCCGGCCGGGTCGTCCTCGGTGAAGCGGGCACGCGACGCGGCGACGTCGAGGTCCAGAAGCAGCCAGGGGCGCACCGTCCACCGGTTGTTCCACTCGATGCCGCTGCGCTTGCTGGCGCGGTTGGGCTCGGTTTCGCCGGCGTCGCCGACGAACAGCAGTTCCGAATCGAGCTTCAGCGTCCATACCGCGAGCGAACTCTGCAGGCCGGGAACCCACTCGGTGCGCACGCCGACCTCACCGCCCTTGGTGCGCACCAGCGCGTCGACCGGATCCGCCGGCAGCCCGCCCTTGGCGGTGACGCGCGCCGTGGTGCCGCGGGCGTCGTTGCTGTGGAAGCCGTAGCCGTAGTTCACGAAATACTCGGTGCGCGCCCACGGCCCGAACACGAAGGACAGCTTGGGCGAGGCGATGTGGTCGGACGCGTCGCCGCTGTTGGCGGCGATCGAGCTGGCGACGTCGAAGTCGTAGCGGTCGACGCGCAGACCGGCCAGGCTGCGCAGCCAGGGCGTCCATTGCACGCTGTTCTCGCCGTACAGGCCGACGCTGGTCTGGCGCACGCGGCTCTGCTGGATCACGCCGGTGGTGCTGCGCGCGACCGTCGAATACAGCCCGACCGGGCTCAGCCTGTCGTGCCGCAGCTGCACGCCCAGCGTGTTGGTCATCGGCCGGCCGGCGAACTGGCCGTCCCAGCTGCGGCTCATCGCCATGCCGAGCACGGTGCGCTGTTCCGACTGACGGAACTGGTCGCCGTCGGCCGGGTTTTCGAGGAAGTAGGTGAAGTTGGACCACAGGTCCAGCTCCGACTGAATGGCGTAGGCATTGAAGCGGAAGGCGCCGTCGTCCCAGGCACGCTGGTGGTCGACCGATAGGCTGTAGCGCTGCGTCTTGCCGCCGTCGGTCGGGTCCACTGTGCCGTAGCGACCGATCAGGCCGGACTGCACGGCGCGCAGCGGAATCTGGTCGGTCGAGTCCCAGCGCGCGGTATAGGCCATCGCGGTCAGCGCGGTTCGGTTGGCGCCCTCGCCCAGCGTGTAGCGCAGCACGCCGTTGATGCGGCGGAAGTCTTCCGGGTTGTCCCAGGGGCCGTCGCTGCGTGAGGTTTCGAGCGCGTACAGCAGCGTGCCGGCGCCGAGCGCGTGCGAATTCATCAGCAGGCCGCGTCGGTGGCCGTCCTGACCGATGGTCACTTCGGCGGTACCGTAATCGAGGCGGTCGACCAGTCGCAGCCGCGCCGACCCGGCCGACGCGAAATCGCCCTCTTCGGCGTAGTACGGGCCCTTGCGGTAGTCGATGCGGCCGACCAGTTCCGGGATGAGCCAGTTCAGGTCGGTGTAGCCATGGCCGTGCGCGTGCGTCGGCATGTTGGCCGGCATGCCATCTATATAGGTGGCGAAGTCGGTGCCGTGGTCGAGGTTGAATCCGCGCAGGAAGTACTGGTTCGCCTTGCCGCCGCCACTGTGCTGCGTGACGATGACGCCCGGCACGAATTCCAGCACCTCGGCCGGACGCAACGTTGGCCGGTTCTCGATCAGCCGCGCGGTGACTCGGCCCTGGCTGGCGGCGTCGGACGTGCCGACCGCGTTGTCGTAGTGGCCCTCGATGGTCACCGCGTCGAGGTGGTGGGCCGACGGCGCCGCCTCGTGCGCCAGCGCGGTGCCCCATGCCCCGATGACGGGCACGCACAGCAGCGGCAGCAATCCCTGCACGGACGCCGATGGCGCCCGCAACACCTTCCCGGAGAAGTCTTTTTTGGCGTTCATCTTTTTGTATGAAGATTTGGAACAGTCTTCATACGCGAGAAGCGTGCCAGTCGCGGCACCACGCCGGGCAAGCGTTTCGGCGCGACGGCCGGTCGTGCGGTGGTCAGCGCGCTGCCATTCCGATCGATGCTGCGGCAGCGGCGCTGGCGTCAGGTGCTGGGCTTGATGTGCTCGTGGCCGTGTCCGCCACGCTCGTGCCGCCGTGTGTAGCGGTGCCCACCCGGCCCGGCGTGATGGTGGCCGGCGTCCAGCTCGACACTGATCACGTTGATCTTGCCGTGGTGCACGCCGCGCTCGGCGCACACGGCATCGGCGAACTGCCGCACCGCGGCGATCTCGCCTTTCAGGATGACGGTTTCGAGGCAGTAGTCGTGGTCGAGGTGGGCGTGCATCGACGACACCGTGAGGTCGTGGTGCGCGTGCTGCAGGCTGATGATGCGTTCGGCCAGATCGCGTTCGTGGTGGTTGAACACGTAGGACAGGCAGGCCACGCAGTGCGTGGCCTTGCCGGTCTGCTGCGCCGTGCGGTCCAGTTCGGCGCGGAACAGGTCGCGCACCGCCTCCGAACGGTTGCCGTAGCCGCGCTGCGCGATCCAGTCGTCGAACTGGGCGGCCAGCTGGTCGTCGAGGGAAATGGTGAAGCGCTGCATGGGGGCTCCGGGTCAGTGCACCGTGCACACCATGCACGGATCGAAGGATCGCACGATATGCTGAACGGCTACCGGCGTGGTTTCGCCGTCGCGCACCGGGGCGCCTTCGAGCGCCGATTCCAGCGCGCCAGGGCGGCCGGCGGCGTCGCGCGGCGAGAAGTTCCAGGTGGTGGGCGCGACGATCTGGTAATTGGCGATGCGGCCATCGCGCACCGAAATCCAGTGGCCCAGGCTGCCGCGAGCCGCTTCGCCAAGGCCGGCGCCGCTGCCTTCGTCCGGCAACCGGCCGGGCGTGCAGAAAGGTTCGCCCGGCCGCACCGCGCGCAGCCAGTCTTCCATCATGATCACCACGCGCGCCAGTTCGAGCAGGCGGGCGACGACGCGCGTGTAGACCGTGCCGCCGTAACGACCGACCAGATCGGTGATGAGCGGATGGCCGCTCGCCAGCTGGCGCGCGATGGCACCGGTTTCGACCACTGCGCCGGCCAGCCGCGGCGCCTTGTTCCACGTGTAGGCGCCGGCCTTGTCCGGTTCCGGCAGCGTGACGCCGCTGCGCGGATGCTGCGGGCCGCCGGCATCGCTCAGCAAGGCGTGCGTGGCATCTTCGCGGATGGCGGCCGGGTCGAGCGGCGACAGCACGCCGGCGTGCCAGACGCCGGCGCCCAGCGCAGTGCCGCCCTCAGGCTGCGGGTAAGCGCCGTAGCTGAGGAAGCGGCCGGGGCCGGCGCCGAGCGTAGCCAGTTCCGCATCGCGCGCGACGGTCAGGAAAAAGCGCAGGTCGCCGTTCAGCGGGTCGGCGAGTGGTGCCGAGTGATGCCAGGCGTCGAGCGCGGCTTCCGAATCGAGCGCGGCCACCTGTTCCAGCGGCGCCGCATAGGTGTGGGTTTCGAGGAAGCGGCGGAATTCGCGCACGCGGGCCAGCAGGCGCACGCGTTCGGCGGCGTCGATGGCGCGCGTCGAGCCACCGGGGTCGATGCTCTGCGTGTGCGGCCACTTGCCGGCCAGCGTGCCGAGCAGCGTAAACCAGCGCTGGCGCGCGGCGATCGCGGCGCGCACCTGTTCGCCGGTCTGCGGCGTGAAGCGGCGCACCGCCTCGGCATGCCAGGGTCGGCTTGCATACACCGGCCGCACGAAATCCGGCATGAAGAACAGATAGAAGTGGGTCAGGTGATCGGCCAGATTTTCGGTGGCGAGAATCACGTTGGTCACGTGCTGGCCGTTGGCCGGCATCGTGATGCCGCCGAGATCGGCCAGCGCACGCGCGGCCGCCACCGACTGCGACACCGAACAGATGCCGCAGATGCGCGGCACATACACCAGCGCGTCATGCGGCTCGCGCCCGCGCAGGATCTGCTCGAAACCGCGGTACATCGGCGCGTTCACGTGCGCCGACGCGACGCGGCCGTCGGCGACGTCCAGCGTCACTTCGAGATCGCCCTCGACGCGGTTGAAGGGGCCGACGAGGAGGCGGGTCACTTCAGACGCGTCCTTCGCGCCACCGGCGGCACCACGACGTGGTCCGACACCGCGTTCACCTTCACCCGCTTCGGCGTCGCCGACTTCGACAGTGACGCCAGCGCGACGAACCAGGCCTTGGGCATGTCGGTCGGCAGGCCGATCGGGATGCCGGCGAGTTTCGGCGTGGCGTGGAAGGGGTGGCCCGGTTCCTGGAAGCCGGGTTCGGTGCAGCTGATGCAGGCGTAGCCGCCGCGGGTGCAGGAGCCTTCGCCGTTCCACGGCCGGGTGTTGCAGTCGGCGTGCGCCTGCGTGCCCTTGCAGCCCATGTTTTCCATCATGCAGCCGAGGTCCGAGGGCTTTTCGGCGCTGGCCTTGAATTCGTAGTACTCGTTGCGCGTGCAGCCGTGGTGCACCAGCTGGTCGGCGTAGAAGCGGGGCCGGCCCAGCGTGTCGAGGTCGACTTCGGTGAAGCCGTCGGCGGCCAGCGCCATCAGCGTGTCGAGCACCCAGCTCGGGTGGGTCGGACAGCCGGCGATATTGATCACCGGCAGGCCGCCCGCGGCGCGGAAGTCGCCGCCGAGCAGGCCGCCGCGCACGTCGTCCTCGTACTGCAGGCCGCAGGCGTCGGTCGGGTTGTCGCCGCCGGCGGTGACGCCGCCCCAGGCGGCGCAGCTGCCGATGGCGATCACGTGGCGCGCCTTCGCCGCAAGCTTGCGCACCCATTCGATCATCGGCAGGCCGGTGCCGGCCATGATGTGGAACCGGCCCGTACCATTCGGCCCGCGCAGCAGCGAGCCTTCGACGCACAGCGCGTCCAGCGGCAGATCGCCGTCGAGAATGCGGCCGAGCAGTGCGGTCACCTCAGAGCCGCTGTCCAGCGACAGCGACGGATGCCACAGCAGAGCTATGCCCGCATCACGTAGCTGGCCGTGGAAATCGTCGGTGTCGGCGCACAGCAGCGACATGCTGCAGCCGCCGCAGCCGCCGGACTGCAACCAGAGCACGTTCATGCATTCACTCCTTCGGTGTGCGCGCCGCGAGCGACGGCGTCTCGCAGCCAGCCGCGCGCCCGGGCGAGCGCCTGTTCGAGATCGGCCACGGCCTGCGCATCCGGCTGCTCGCCCAGCTCCCAGCGACGACCGCGGATGGCCAGTACATCACAGCGCGGCGGTTCGCGCTGCTGCAGATCGACGAACACCTGCAGCACGGCCTCGGGCGACAGCGCGTGGCTGGTAATCCGGCGCTCGCGCTGCGGCTGTACGCTGCGCACCACATACGCCGCATCCAGCCCGATCGACGCATCGACGAAGAGCACGCGTTCGCGGCCGACCAGATCGAGCGCGTGTTCGATCTGCAGCTGGTAGTCGCTGAGGCAGTCCACCGTGCCGGCGGGCAGCGCGCGCACGGCATACGCCGCCAGCGCATCGACCAGCATCGGGCCCAGCGCATCGTCGCCGCGGCTCGGGTTGCCCCAGCCCAGCACCAGCAGCGGCGCCGTCATTGCGCCGCCTCGGCGTCATGCGCCGGGCCGTCGCGCAGCAGTTCGCCGGTCGAGCTGCGCAGCACGTGGTCGAGCACGCGGCCGTCGGCCGCGCGCAGGCTCACCGCCAGCGGCATCTGACCGAGCGCGTGCGTGGCGCAGGACAGGCAGGGGTCGTAGGCGCGCACCGCCACCTCGATGTGGTTGAGCAGACCTTCGGTAATCGTTTCGCCGTCGAGGTAGCGCAGCGCCACCGCGCGCACCGCATCGTTCATCGCCTGGTTGTTGTGCGTGGTCGATACGATCAGATTGCAGCGCGTAACCAGATCGTCGTCGCCGACTTCGTACTCGTGGATCAGCGTGCCGCGCGGCGCTTCGATGATGCCGATGCCCGAACGCTGGCGCGTGCCCTCGGCCTGCAGCGGACCGCCGGTGATCAGTGGGTTGTCGAGCAGCGCGGCGACCGTTTCGACGCCGTGCAGCAGTTCGATCATGCGCGCCCAGTGGGTGGCCAGCACCGCGTGCACCGGCCGGCCGCCGTGCGCGGCGACGAAGGCCTGGCGCGCCTCTTCGGCGCGCGGGGTCGGGATGAAGTCGCAGTTCTGCACGCGCGCCAGGGGGCCGACGCGGTACCAGCCGTCATCGACGCCGAGGTCGCGGCGGTAGGGAAACTTCATATAGGTCCAGGGCTTGACCGCTTCGGCTATCAGTTCGCGGTAGCGCTGGTCGTCGAAACCATCGACCGCGATGCGCCCGTCGGCCTCGCGCAGGCGCAGCACGCCGTCGTACAACTCCATCGCGCCGTCGTGGCCGACCAGCGACATCATGGCCGCCGGCGTGTCGGCGAAGTCGGCATAGCGCGCCGGCAGGCTTTCGTGCAGGCGGCGGGCCAGCGTCACTGCGTCCTGCGCCCAGGCCAGCACCTGCGGCAGTTCGGCGCGCAGCGCGTCGCGTTCGGCCGGATCGACTGCGCGGTTCATGCCGCCGGGTATAGCGCCGGTGCCGTGAATGCGCTTGCCCGAGGTGATGCGGATCACCTCCTGCCCGAACTTGCGCAGCATGACGCCCTGACGCGCGGCGTCCGGGAAGGCGGCGGCCACGCCGACGATGTTGCGGCGCTCGACCTCGGCGTCGAAGCCGAACAGCAGGTCGGGCGAGGCGAGGTGGAAGAAGTGCAGCGCGTGACTCTGCACGATCTGGCCGTAGTGCATGAGCCGGCGGATGCGGTCGGCCGCTGGCGGCACCGGCCAGCCGCCGACCACGCGGTCGAACGCCTTCGACGCCGCCAGATGGTGCGATACCGGGCAGATGCCGCACAGCCGCTGCACCACGACCGGCACTTCCCAGTAGGGCCGGCCTTCGATGAACTTCTCGAAGCCGCGGAATTCGACGATGTGCAGCCGCGCCTGGCGCACGCGATTGTCGTCGTCGAGCAGCAGCGTCACCTTGCCGTGGCCTTCGACGCGCGACAGCGGGTCGATCGCGATGCGGCGCAATCCTTTGGGGTCGGCAGCGGTTTCGAGCGGGCGCGTATCCATGGCTTCAGTCGTAGCGGATCAGACCGGGCGCTGGCACCGGCGTGCGGCCAGCCATCAGGTCCTGCAGCAGTTGCCAGAAGGCGTCGGCTGGCGGCGGGCAGCCGGGCAGCGCGTGGTCGATGCGCACCACCTCGTGTATCGGCAGCACGCGGTTCAGCGGCAGCGGCAGTTCCGGGTCGTCCGGCACCCGACCATACACCGACTGCAGGATGTCGCCGATGTCGAGGTGGTTGCGCAGCGCCGGCAGGCCACCGGTGATGGCGCAGGCGCCGACCGCCACCAGCACGGTGCAGCGGGCGCGGAAGGCGCGTAGCACCTCGACGTTCTCGGCGTTGCACAGCCCACCCTCGACCAGGCCGATGTCGCATTGCTCGACCGCCCCGACAGTCTTGATGTCGGTCAGCGGCGAACGGTCGAATTCGACCCGCTCGACCAGATCGAACAGCCGCTCGTCGATGTCGAGCAGCGACATGTGGCAGCCGAAACAGCCGGCCAGCGACACGGTGGCGACGCGCAGCTTGCGCGGCGATAGGGAGCTCGCGTTCATCCGCGCGTGTCCTCCGTGTCGAAGCGGCGCTGGCCGATCGGCACCGCGAAGCCGACCCGCTTGGGCAGCAGCGCGCCGACCGGGCAGATATGTGCAGCGCGGTCGTCCACCGACAGCGCGCTGTCGCCGAGGCGGCCGCTCGGGCTGTCGATCAGCAGCCGGGTGGCGATGCCGTGGCCGCCGATGGCGAACACCCGCTTGCCGTCGATCTCGTCGCTGGCACGCACGCAGAGCTGGCACAGGATGCAGCGGTTCGGTTCGAACAGCACGTCCGGGTGGCTGGCGTCGACCGGACGCTCCGGGTTCAGCGCCTCGAAATGCAGGTCGGTCATGCCGGCACGTTCGGCCTGTACCTGCAGCAGGCAGTTGCCGCTCTTTTCGCAGCCGGGGCAGAAGTGATTACCCTCGACGAACAGCATCTGCAGCAGGCGCAGCCGCTGCGTGGCCAGCGACGCGGTGCGGCATTCGACCTTCTGGCCGACCACCGCCGGCGTCACGCAGGCGGCCACCGGGCGGCCGTCGGCCAGCACGGTGCACAGCCGGCACGACGCGCTGCCGGAGACTTCGTCGCTCCAGCACAGGTGCGGAATGTCCAGCCCGGCGCGCGCGGCGGCGCTCAGTATCGTGTCGCCCGGCTGCAGCGCGACCGGCTGGCCGTCAAGGTCGAAGGTCGGGTCGGCGGCGCTCATGACGCTGTATCCGTATGCAGATGCGCGCCGGCGTCAGTCCGCCCGGTCACGCGGCGCGCCGACGACAGTTCGGCGTCGAGGTCGACATCCGGCTGGAACTGCGGCGCGGTCGCGCGCTGCGCGTAGGCGGCGCCGAAATGCCGCAGCGTGTCGCGCAGCGGATTGCAGGCCGAGGCGCCGAGGCCGCAGTGGGTGCCGCTGTGCAGCACCGTATCGAGATCGTGCAGGCGCTCGATATCGAAAGCGGACGCGTGACCGGCGCCGCGCGCGTGCGCGAGCTTGTCCAGCCGCCGCACCACCAGTTCGGTGCCGACGCGGCAGGGCGTACACAGGCCGCAGCTCTCGTGCGCGAAGAAACGGGCGAAGTGGCGCGCCACCTCGAACAGGTCGCGCGTGCGGTCGAACACCATGAAGGCGCCGGCGCTCGGCACGTCCTCGAAGGCAATGGCGCGGCCCGCTTCCGACGCCGGCACGCAGGCGCCGGACGGCCCGCCGACCTGTACCGCCTGCACATCGCGCGCGCCGCAGTCGTCGAGGATCTGCGCGATGGACGTGCCCAGCGGGTATTCGTACAGGCCGGGTCGCGCGCAGTCGCCGGACACCGAATGGATCTTGGTGCCGGTCGATTGCGCGGTGCCGATGCCGGCCCACCAGGCGCCGCCACGGCGGGCGATGTGGGCCACGGCGCAAAAGGTTTCGACGTTGTTCACCACGGTCGGCCGGCCGAGGTAGCCGGCCTGCACCGGGAAGGGCGGGCGGATGCGCGGCGTGCCGCGCTTGCCTTCGAGCGATTCGATCAGCGCCGATTCTTCGCCGCAGACATAGGCGCCGGCGCCCAGGTGGATGGCGATGTCGAAACCGAAGCCGGCGACGCCGCCCGCGTCACGGCCGAGCAGGCCCTGCGCGCGGCGGCGCGCAAGCACCTGTTCGAGCTGCGGCAGCAGGTAGCGGTACTCGCCGCGCAGGTAGAGAAAGCCCTGCTGCGCGCCGACCGCACGCGCCGCCACCGTCATGCCGTCGAACACGGCGTCGGCGTGACTGGCCAGCAGCACGCGGTCCTTGAAGGTGCCGGGCTCGCCCTCGTCGGCGTTGCAAACGACCACGCGCAGGTCGCTGACGGCGTCGCGACAGGCCTGCCATTTGCGCGCGGTCGGGAAGCCTGCGCCGCCGCGGCCGCGCAGGCCGGAAGTCGCCACTTCGTCGAGCAGGGCCTGCGGCGACCGGGCGAGCACCGCCGGCAAGGCGGGCGTGTCGGCGGCCAGACCGCTCAACAGCACGTCGGCGCGCTGCACGCCGTCGATCACGTCGAACCACTCGGCCGGCCACTGCTCGACCGGCGTGCCGGCGAGCAGCAGATCGGCGAGCGCATCGACGCGCACCGCGTCCAGTCGCGTGACGACCTGATGGTGATTCACCAGCAGCGCCGGGCCCTGGTCGCACAGTCCGGTACAGGAACAGCGGTCGACACTGAAGCGGCCCTGCGCGTCGACCTCGCCCGCTGCGACGCCGAGGCGTGCGCACAGCTGCGCCAGCCGCGTTTCGCTGCCCAGCATGCGGTCGGTGATGTTGTCGGAGAACAGCACTCGCGTGCGGCCGACCGGCCGGGTGTGGAAGAAGCGGTAGAAGCCGGCCACGCCTTCGACCTGGGCCGGCGTCAGACCGAGTGCGGCGGCGATGTGGGCGAGCAGCGGGCGCGGCAGCCAGTGGGTGAGCGCCTGCGTTTCGCGCAGGATCTGCACCAGCGCGTGCGGATCGCGCTGCCAGCGGCCGAGCACCGCATCGACCCCACCCGCGACTGTCGCAGCATCGACCATCACCCCTCCAGCCCGAAGCGCACCATCTTTCCACGCAGACCGACCCGGGACAGACCCAGTTCCTTGGCGGCGCGCGTCTTGTTCCAGCGGTGGCGGAGCAGGGTTTCGCGCAGCACCATGGCTTCGATCGCGTCCAGCCGCTCGGCCAGTGTGCCGCTGGCGGGCAGCGGGGTGGCGCTGGCGGTGGCGGTGAGGCCGGCCTGGCCGTGCAGCACGCGCAGCGACAGCGACTGCGCCTCGATCCGTTCGCTGTCGCTCAGCGCCAGCGCACGCGCCAGTTCGTTGCGCAGTTCGCGGATGTTGCCGGGCCACGGATAGCCCATCAGACAGGCCATCGCCTCGTCAGTCAGCGAAGCGCCGGGGCGGCCCAGTTCGATGCCCACCTCGTCGACCACGCGGCGGGCGATCGGCTCGATGTCGCCGACGCGCTCGCGCAGCGGCGGCACGGTGAAGGTGGCGCCGGCGATGCGGTAATACAGATCCTCGCGGAACAGCCCTTCGCGCACCCGCTGTTCGAGGTCGCGGTGGGTGGCGGCGATGACGCGCACGTCCACCGGCACCGCGCGCGTGCCGCCGACCGGGCGCACCTCGCCTTCCTGCAGCACGCGCAGCAGACGCACCTGGAAGGCGGGCGAGGTTTCGCCGATCTCGTCGAGAAACACGGTGCCGCCGTCGGCGCGCTGGAAGAGGCCGATATGGTCTTCGTAGGCGCCGGTGAAGGCGCCGCGCTTGTGGCCGAACAGTTCGGATTCGAGCAGGGTTTCCGGTATCGCCGCGCAGTTCTCGACGACGAAGGCGCCATTGGCGCGCGGACTGGCGTAGTGGATGGCGCGCGCCAGCAGCTCCTTGCCGGTGCCGGATTCGCCGAGCACCAGCACCGACAGGTCGTAGCGGGCGACACGCGAGGCCATTTCGCAGACCGAATCGAGCGGGCTGCCGGTCGAGCGCTCGATGCGATCGA
Organism: Methyloversatilis sp. S146-33; assembly: GCF_059552495.1. Next base: position 19,113 of record NZ_JCANOT010000027.1, on the reverse strand, counting down.
AGCCGAAGGTGCGACGCGCGCGCTCCAGCTTGTGCGCGGCGCGCTGGCGCAGCACGGGTGTGGCGGTGCGCAGTTCGAGGTCGAGGCGGGCGGTTTCCTGCTGCAGCGTCTGCGCCTCGGCGGCATTGCGCACGGTGGCCAGCAGATGGTCGGGCACCCAGGGCTTCAGGATGTACTGGTAGATGCCGGCGTCGTTGATGCCGGCAATGATGTCTTCCGAATCGGTGTAGCCGGAAATGACGATGCGCACGACGTCGGGCCAGCGCTCGCGCACCTCCTTCAGGAACAGCACGCCGGTCAGGCCGGGCATGCGCTGGTCGCACAGGATGACATTCACCTCGTGCCGCTCCAGCTGCTGGCGCGCGTCGTCGGCGCCGCTGGCGGTGAGCACGGTGAAATCCTCTTCCAGCGTACGGCGCATCGCGTCCTGCGAGCGGACCTCGTCATCGACCACCAGCACGGTGGGCACGCGCAGGCTCGCGTTCATCGCGCAGCCACCTCACGGTGCACGGCCAGGTGGCGCGGCGTCCAGGCATGCGGAAGCTTGTGCACGAAGTGGTGGCGCGCCACGTGGTAGCTGGGATCGAAGCCGTAGAAATTGCGGTGCATGCGGGACAGTTCTTCCTTGCGGTAATCGGCGAGCGGACGTTCGGCTTCGTGGGCCGCGCGCTCGGTCTGCTTGCGCATGACGCGATCGCGCAGATTGTACGACGCGGCCAGCAGCCGGGCTTCCTGCACCGCCGCATCGAGGGCATCGCCGGCCGGCACGTCGAGACAGCGGTCGACGAAGCCGATGCGCAGCGCCTCGGGTGCCGACAGCGGCAGCCGGCTCTGCATCAGCGCACGCGCGCCGTCGGCGCCGAGCCGGCGCGGCGCGAGGTAGGTCCAGTACTCGGAGCCGTACAGATTGCCCATATTCTTGTAGTGCGGGTTCAGCATGACGCCGCGCTGCGCCCACACCTCGTCCGCCGCCAGCGCGAGGAAGGCGCCGCCGGCACCGGCGTTACCGCGCAGCAGCGACACGGTGAGGCGGTCGGTCGTCGTGATGATTTCCAGCGCGACGTCGTTCATCGCGTTGATGTTGCGCCACGATTCGTCGGCCGCGCTGTCGCCGTCGCGGTGCGCCGCCGCCTCGATGCAGTTGAGGTCGATGCCATTGCTGAAGAAGCCGTCGCCGCCGGCTATCAGCAGGACCTGCGTGTCGCGCCGCTTCACCTCGACCAGCGCGTCGCGCAGGCGCTGGCACTGCGCGGTGGACATCGCGCCATTGCAGAAGTCGAAACTCAGCACGCCGACCCGCGCGCCGTGCTCGCCGTGTTCGGCGTAGCGCAGCTCGCCCCACTCGTCGGCCGCGCGCACAAGCGGCACCGCGCGCTCGGGCAGTGCCGCCGCATCCGCCCCGAAAGCCTGCGTCGCCGGCATCTTGATCGGCGACGCGGCATCGCCAAGGGCGACCGACACTCGGCCTATCCAGATGCCACCATCGACGGTCCGGCGCAGCAGCGCGCCGTCGCGCTGCGCCAGCAGGTCGCCCAGCGCGCCACCGAAACCGGCCAGCGCCTCCAGCGTCGCCGGGTGCGCGTCGAACAGCCGGCAGGGCTGGCCGAACAGTGCATCGATGACGCCGGGCTGGCCGTCGGAGGCGCGTATCTTCGCCAGCACCGTTGCGCTGTCGTCGCGCGACCAGTCGATGGCGCGACGCGACTGCGGCAGCACGCCGCGCCAGCCGTCAGCCGCGGGCGCACTTTTCTGCGGCGCTTCGCCGGCAGTGAAGCGGGCGAGCGCCTGCAAAGTCGCCGCGACGGCCGCCTCGGTCACCTCGCGCCGGTAGATCGCGCCCTTGGACGCCGCACGCAGCGGGAAGGTGGCGGCCCCCCATACCGGGCCGGCGTCGAAATCACCGTCCGCCTGCAGCACGGTGACGCCCCATTCGCGCTGCCGCTCGACGATGGCCCAGTCGAGCGCGGCCGGGCCGCGGTCACCCGGCGGCCCCGGATGTACGACGAAACAGGGCAGGGCGCGCCACACCGACTCCGGAATGCGCCGCTTCAGGAAGGGCGCCAGCACGAGGTCAGGCTGGAACAGCGCCACCGCCTCTCCGGTCACCGCGTCGGCAATGTCCAGCTCGACCGACAGCGTGTGGCCGAGCGCCGTCAGTTCGGCGTACAGGCGCTGGCTCAGGCTGTTGAAGCTGTGGCACAGCAGCAGGATGCGCAGTGGCGCCGTCATTGCGGGAACCTCAGCCCATCCAGCGTGCGCGCGGCGTCGCGGCGGCCCATGTAGAGCGCGAGCTTGCTCTCGACCGCATCAAGCGCGCTGTTGAAGGCGGTCGCGTCTTCGGCGGCCAGCAGCGGGCGCGCGACCAGCGCCACATCGGGACCGAAGTGCGGCGCCAGCCGCTGCATGGCGTCGGCGCGGCGCATTTCGAGCAGCGCGTTGGCCGGCGTTGCGCTGCTGTTGGCGGCTGGCAGCGCTGCCGGTTCGACCGCCTCGACATGGCCCAGCGTGCGCAGTTCTTCGAGCAGATCAGCTGCGCCGTCGCCGATCACCTCCTGCAGCGCGGACAGCGGTGCCTGACCATTGACGACGATGAGCGCCGCGCGCAGCCGTCCGCGCAGCGTGCCGGTACGCGACAGCAGTTCGGCGCGGCCCTTGTCGGTCTTGGCATAGACGCGGTCGGCGCTCATCGCGGTTCAGCAGATGCGCGGCAGCTGCTCTCCGCTCAGCCAGTCGACGACTCGCCGGCCGCCGAAGCGGGTGTTCATCTGCACGAAGTGATGCGCGTCCTCCTGCACGACACCGATGCGTGCCGCGTCGGCGCCGTGCGAATGCGCGCGCATCGCGGCGAGTACCGCGTCGGCGTGCTCCGGCGGCACGATGGCCAGCAGCTTGCCCTCGTTGGCAACGTATAGCGGGTCCAGCCCGAGCAGTTCACAGGCCGCATCGACTTCCGGCTTCACCGGTATCGCTGCTTCGTCGAGCAGCATGCCGACGCCGGACTGGCGGGCGATCTCGTTCAGCGTGGTGGCCAGCCCGCCGCGCGTCGGATCGCGCAGCGTGCGGATGGCCGGACACACCGCCAGCATGTCGGCGACCAGACCGTTCAGCGCCGCAGTGTCCGACACGATGGTCGTTTCGAACTCCAGCGATTCGCGCTGCGACAGCACCGCCACGCCGTGGTCGCCCACCGTGCCCGACAGCAGGATGACGTCGCCCGGCCGCGCGTTGGCACCCGACACGTCGATGCCGTGCGGCACCACGCCGACACCGGTGGTGCTGATGAATACGCCGTCGCCCTTGCCCTGCTCCACCACCTTGGTGTCGCCGGTCACCACCGCGACGCCGGCTTCGCGCGCGGCGGCGGCCATCGACTGCACGATGCGCTTCAGGTCGGCCAGCGGAAAGCCCTCTTCGAGGATGAAGCTGGCCGACAGCCAGAGCGGCGTGGCGCCCATCATCGCCACGTCGTTCACCGTGCCGTGCACGCTGAGCGCGCCGATGTCGCCGCCGGGGAAGAACAGCGGAGAGATCACGTGCGCGTCGGTCGCCATCACCAGGCGGCTGCCCTGCGGAATGGCCAGCGACGCGCCGTCGTTGCCCTGGCGCAGGAAGGGATTGTCGAAGGCGGCGAGGAAGATTTCCTCGATCAGTTGCGCGGCGGCGCGACCGCCGGCGCCGTGGCCCATGTCGATGCGGCCGTTGCGGATGTCCAGCGGCCGGACATAGCCGGCGCGCACGGCGCCGCCCTTGCTGTCGTCTCTCGCGTTCATGCTGTCACCACCGGAATGTCCTTGAACCGCCCGTAGGCGTAATGCGCGGCACAGGCGCCTTCGCTCGACACCATGCAGGAACCGATCGGGTTTTCCGGCGTGCACACGGTGCCGAAGATCTTGCAGTCGGTCGGCTTCTTGACGCCGCGCAGGATGGCGCCGCACTCGCAGGCTTTGTTGTCGGCCACGGGCTTGTAGCCGACGTCGAAACGGCGCTCGGCGTCGAATTCCGCGAAGGCCGGCCGTATCTTCAGCGCGCTGTACGGCACTTCACCCAGACCGCGCCATTCGAAGCTGGGCCGCAGCTCGAACACCTCCGACACCTTCTGCTGCGCGGCGAGGTTGCCGTCGCGGTCGACCGCGCGGGTGAATTCGTTTTCGACGTGCGCGCGGCCGTCGTTCACCTGACGCACCAGCATCAGGATGGCCTGCATCACGTCCAGCGGCTCGAAGCCGGCGATCACGACCGGCTTGCGGTATTCCTCGGCGAAATGCTCGTAGGGCGCGGCGCCGATGACGATGCTCACGTGCGCCGGACCGATGAAGCCGTCGATCGGCACCGTGCCGTACTGGCGCACTTCCGGTGACTCCAGGATGTGGGTGATGGCCGAAGGGGTGAGCACGTGGCAGCACAGCACGCTGAAATTCTTCAGCCCCTCGCGCTGCGCGCGCAGGATGGCGAGCGCGGTCGGCGGCGTCGTCGTTTCGAAGCCGATGGCGAAGAACACCACCTGACGCTCCGGGTTGTCGCGGGCGACCGTGAGCGCGTCGGCCGCCGAATACACCATGCGGATATCGCCGCCACGCGCCTTCGCTTTCGTCAGCGACAGGCTGTCGGAGGCCGGCACGCGCATCGTGTCGCCGTAGGTGCAGACGATCACGTCGTGTTCGAGCGCCAGCTTGATCGCCATGTCGACGCGGCCGATCGGCAGCACGCAGACCGGACAGCCGGGGCCGTGGATCATGCGCACATTCGTGGGCAGCAGTTCGCTCACGCCGTAGCGCGAGATGGCGTGCGTGTGGCCACCGCAGAACTCCATGAAGCTGTAGGGGCGGTCGCCACGCGCTTCAGTGGCCAGACGGTCGGCGATCTTGCGGGCGACATCACCATCCCTGAACTCGTCGATGTACTTCATGACGCCGACTCCGTCGCGGCCATCGCCGCCGACATTTCGCCGAACAGCGCCAGCGTGCGCTCGGCTTCTTCCGGGTCGATCATGCCGATGGCGTGGCCGACATGGACGATGACGTAGTCGCCGACCTGCGCCTCGGGCACCAGTTCGATCGACACTTCCTTGCGGATGCCGCCGAGGTTCACCACCGCGCGTTCGTCCTCGCGCAGTTCGACCAGCTTGGCGGGGATGGCTAGACACATGACAGGGACTCCTTGAGCACGCCGGGTGCGAGATGGATCTGCTGCGCGACCGCCCAGGCCTGGCCGAGCGCCAGACCGGCATCGCCACAGGATGTGGCCTGCGGCCGCAGCACGCGCAGGCCGCGGCTCTGCAGCCGCAGCGTGACGCGGCGCGTCAGCAGCGCATTCATGAAACAGCCGCCGCCGAGGCAGACGGTATCGACCTGGGTGGCCTGCGCGGCGGCGATCGCCCACTGCGCGAGGCCGTCGGCCAGCGCCACATGGAACCAGGCGGCGGCTTCGTCGGCATTGCCGTCCGGCCAGTCGAGCAGACGGGCGAGCAGCGGACGCAGGTCGAGCATGGTGTCGCCCGCGACCTCGACGACGCTGTCCAGCGTCGGCTCGCCGTGCGCGGCAAACCAGCGCTTCGCCGCCGATTCGAGCGCGATGGCGGCTTCGGCCTCGTGCGACTGGCGCACGCTCAAACCGAGCGCGCCGGCCGCGGCGTCGAACCAGCGGCCGGTGCTGGTGGTCGGCGGACTGTTCAGGCCGCTGTCCAGCATGCGGGCAACGGTGCGCGCGGCCTGGGCGCCGACCGCAGCGGTGTAGCGCGCTTCGATGTCGGCCCCGCGGCCCAGCGTCTGCATCGCCGCGGCGGCCATGCGCCAGGGCTCGCGCGCGGCGACGTCGCCGCCGGCCAGGCGCAGCGGCCACAGGTGACCGAGCCGGCGCCAGTCGCCGGGCGCCACCCACAGCAGTTCGCCTCCCCAGGCCACGCCGTCGGTGCCGAGGCCGACGCCGTCCAGCGCCAGCCCGACCACCGGCTCGGTCAGGCCGTGCTCGGCCATCACGGCGGCGATGTGGGCGTGGTGATGCTGCACGCCGATGGCCGGCACGCCCAGCCGGTCGGCCAGCGCAACGGCCAGCTGTGTGCTGTAGAAGTCCGGGTGCAGGTCGTGCGCGATCGCCTCGATCGGCGTACAGGACTGCGCGCGCAGATGGTCGAGCGACTGTTCGAGCGCGACGCAGGCGGCCGGGTCGCCGAGGTCGCCGTGCATCGGCGACCACGCGGCGCGGCCGTCCTCGAACAGGCAGGCGGCGTTCTTCAGCCAGGCGCCAGCCGCCAGCACGGTGGGGAGTCGGGGGCTCATGACGCGGTGCTCCGCACGATGTCGTCGATGCGCGCCTGCAAGCCGGCCACGGCGTCGGCCTTCAGTCGCGCTTCGATCCAGGTCAGCCAGTCGCCCATGCCCTCTCCGGTGGTGGCCGACACGCGGATCACCTGGATGGCCGGATTGACGCGCCGCGCGAAGGCGATGCAGCGCTCGACGTCGAAGTTCAGGTAGGGCAGCAGGTCGATCTTGTTCACCAGCATCAGCGTGCTGGCGGCGAACATGTCCGGGTACTTGAGCGGCTTGTCCTCACCTTCGGTCACCGACAGGATGGCCACCTTGGCCGCCTCGCCCAGGTCCCACATCGCCGGGCAGACCAGGTTGCCGACGTTCTCGATGAACAGCAGGCTGCGTTCATGATCGTGCCGGTGCAGGCGGGCGAAGGCTTCGGCCACCATCGGTGCGTCGAGGTGACAGCCCTTGCCGGTGTTCACCTGCAGCGCCGGCGCGCCGGTGGCACGGATGCGGTCGGCGTCGAAAGAGGTCTGCTGGTCGCCCTCGATCACCGCCACCGGCAGTCCGGGCGCGCGCGTCTTCAGCGCCTCGATGGTGGCGCACAGCAGCGTGGTCTTGCCGGAGCCGGGGCTGGACACGAAATTCAGCGCGGTCACGCCGTGCGCCGCGAAGTGCGCGCGGTTCTGCGCGGCGACGCGGTCGTTCTCGCCGAGGATGTCGGTTTCGAGCCGGATCGCGCGCGCCTGGCTCATGCCGGGCACCGACACCCTGGCCACACCGGCGCCGAAATGCAGGTCGCCGCTGGCCGGGTCGACGGCGACGTGCGAAGCCTCCGCCTGCGCCGCTTCAGCCCGGCGGATCGCCGGCGCACCGGACTTCACCCGGCGTGCCGCGGGTGAATAGGGGCTGGGCGGATGGGCGTGCCCGTGCCCCTCCATCGTCACCTGGCTGCCGTCACCGGCACATCCACACACTACGCACATATCGGTCTCCTCAGTCCTTGCCCGGTCTGAGCCGGGTCATGCCATCCTGCTCCGCGCGATCGCCCGCGCGCCAACCTTGTTGTAGGAGCGGTCTTCTGACCGCGACCACGGCGACGGAGCGGCAGTTGGCGCGTGATCAACCGTCCTGTCGCGATCAGAAGACCGCTCCTACAGAATCCAGACCGGCTCTCAGTCCTCTACCTGCATGTCGATCACCTTCAGTTCGGTGCCGCCGGTCGGCTGCAACCGGTAGCCGCCGCAGTGCACGCAGGCGTCGCCGCGCTGCGCGATCTGCACGGTGAGACTGCAGTCCATGCACCAGGCTTCGCCCGGTGGTTCGTCGATATCGATGCGCGCACCGTCGAGCAGCGTGCCGGGGGCGATGGCTTCGAGCGCGAAGCGCAGTGCGCGCGGCTCGACACCGGCCAGCTGGCCCGCCTCCAGCCGCAGATGCGTGACGCGAGCGAAGCGCTCGCGCTCGGCAGTGCGCTCGACCACCTGCAGGATGCCGCCGGCCAGGCTGGCTTCATGCATGGGCCACCTCCCGCCGGTCTGCCACTTCGTAGCGCACGCAGGGGTCGTACGCCGCCATCAGCAGCGCGACGCGACGCGCACAGTCGGGTGCTGCCGGGTCCAGCTTTTCGAGCGCGGCCGCCACCGCACCTTCCGCATCGAAATTCCATTCGGTCGGCGCCAGCACGTGACAGGCGTCGATGCGCGCCTCGTCGCCGCGACCATCCAGCCGTACGTGATGGACGAGCAGGCCGCGCGCCATCTCCGCCCAGGCCAGACCTTCGCCCGGCCCGAGCGCGATACGGCCGCTGCGCAGGTGGCCCTCGCCGCCCGGCAGCGCGAGACGCACCAGTTCGGCCAGCCGCGCGGCGAAGCGATCGGACGCCGAGCGCGCCGGCGCGGAATCGGCCAGCCGCGTCCAGCAGCCGGTTTCGGCACAGCCGCCGTCGATGCGCGGGCGACGGGTGAAGGCAGGGTCCTGCGTCATCGCGGCGGCGAGTGAGCGCAGCGCGGAGTCGCTGGCGTGCACATGCAACGGCGGCGCCGCGACCAGCGGTGCGTCGGCCAGCGCGGCGCTGTCGCGCAGCCCACGGGCGAGCCAGGTCTGACCCGCGTCGCGCCAGTCGGCGAAGGCCTGCTGCGGTGCCCGCTCGAAGGCGGCCAGCCAGCCTGCCGGTGCGACGCCGAGCAGGTGGCACTCCATCCAGCCCGCCATGTTGTCGGTGCACGCGTCGTCGCGCAGCACCGGGCAGGCGGCCAGCGCGCGCGGCGCCTCAGCCGACGGCTCGGCCATCAGCAGCGCCGGCCAGTCGAGCAGGATGCGACGCAGGTGTTCGCGCAGCGTTTCGCCGCGCAAGGTGTCAAGCAGCGGCGTGTCGACGCCCTGCGCGGCGTCGACCGCGGCGCGGGCGCACAGCCGGTGCGCGTGGCTGCACAGGCTGAACACAGCGCCGAGCAGGTCGGGCAGCGACCGCGCCGGGCGACCGATGGCTAGGCGCGCCGCCCAGTCCGGACGCTGGCCGCTCAGCGCGGCCGGACGCGGGGCGCCCGGTTGCACGCGCAACATGCCGGCCAGTGCGTCCAACGACATCATGGCGTGCGGCTCCGCCCGAACAGGAAGCCACGGCGGGCCGGCCGTTCCGGCTGTTCCGCCGCGTCCTTCGCCACCTCGGGCAGCGGTTCGCGCAGTCGTGCCAGCACCGCCTGCGCGGTGGCGACGGCAGTGTCCTGCGACGCGAAATCGAACATCGGCGAGAACAGTGAACAGGCGTCGAAGGTACCGATGGCGGCTTCGTGCGCACCGATAAAGTCGAAGCGCTCGCGCCCGACCGCCAGCCGGCGCGTGACGCCGACACGCCCGAGATCGTCCTCGCGCGCCAGCGGCAGGCGCACCAGATTCATGAACCACGGCGTCACCAGCACGCCGCTGGCCGCCGCCGGCAGGTCGGGCTCCGACGGGCACAGCTCGAAACCCACTACCTCGACGCGCAGCGCCGCGTTCATGATCGGCAGCCCGGCCATGCGGGTGTCGGCGATCTGACGGAACAGCGCTTCGAGGGCGCTGAGGCGGTAGGTGAGCATCGGGTCGGTCATGTCTGCTGGTCTCGTGAGGCGATCGACCTCAGTCGATCACCATGAACTGGTCGGCATCGCCGTCGCACTGCGGGCAGCGCCAGTGCGACGGCAGGTCGGTGAATGCGGTGCCCGGCGCGATCTGCCACACCGGGTCGCCCTGCTGCGGGTCGTACACCCACCAGCAGATCTTGCATTCGAGCTTCGCATTGTCCGGCAACTTGCCGGCGTCGCCGAGATAGCTGCCTTCAAAGCGCGCGTTCGCCGACATGATCAGTTGCCTTCCACCCAGGCCAGCACCTCGGTCAGGCGCTCGAACGAATCCTCCAGGTCTTCCTTCGCCGCCATCGCCACCTCGGGCAGCGCGGTCACCTCGACCGTGTTCAGGATGACCACGTCCTGCGAGTTGTAATAGACGACGCGCCAGGTATTGGGCACGCGCGTATTGGTGATGCGGCAGTTGCCGTAGCCGCGCGACAGGATGAGCACGCGGCCGGTGCCGAGGTGGTGGTCCATGAAGCCGATGTCCTCGTTCGACATCGGCAGCAGGGTCAGATTCACGACGTGCGCCGGTTTGCCCGGCTTCCAGCCGCGCCACTGGTCCTCGATCTCGGCCAGCAGCGCCGGCGCGTTCTGCACATTGGGCGGCAGCGCGCCCTGCCAGCGCGGCACGGTGAACCACAGGTCGTCGGCGGCCGAGGTGCGCAGCACCTGCGGAATGGCGCCCACCTCTATCGTGTCGGACACGACCCGGCCGTCGTCAGTGACGATGACGCGCCAGACGCCGGCGAATACCGACTCCTGAACTGCGACGTGGTGCGCGGCATCACCTTCGGTGCGCACCTGCGCGCTCACTTCGCCCTCGCCCATGACCTGGTTGATCAGCTTCAGGTCCTCGGGCGGCAGCCGGGTCAGGTCGATGCTGCGATTGCGGCCGTCGCCGCGGGTCGCGCCGAGGCAGGCCAGCACGTCGCGCAGCGCCAGATGCGCCTGTTCGTGACCGACCAGCTCCTCCGGCTCCGGCAGGATGGGCGGACGGAAGGTTTCCATGCCCTGCGGCATGTTGATGTATTGCAGCGTTTCGTCCTCGACCTGGGTGCCGGGGCCGATGACCGCGACCGGAATGGGAAATGCGGGAAACTCTTTCACGTGCCGTACTCCGCTCAGTGACAGGAAGAATCGGATGCGCTGCCATTGCGCACCGGGATGCCGATGGTGGGGGCGCGCGACGCGGGCATCGCCAGCGCTTCGGCGACGCGCTCGACATAGACATCCCAGTCGAGCATGCCGGACAGCACGGTGACGTACTGGCCGTCGCGCACGAACACCAGCGCCGGCCAGCGGATCGAGCCATAGCGCTTGGCGATGGCGTCCTCGTGTTCGCGGACGGCGACACCGACGGCGAAGCGCTGCGCGAAGTGCTGGCGCAGTTCGGGCAGCACGACGGCGACGTCGAGCGCCTCGGGGAAGCGCACCGGGTCGCCAGCCAGCAGGATGACGCGGTCGCCGCCGGCGGCCGCCCAGTCGGCGACGTTGTCGGCGGTGAGCCAGGTCGCGCCGTGCGCGCTGACCAGGCGGTCGATCAGCGGCGACAAGGTGGCCAACTGAGCTGCCGGCGCGGCGACCGGCAGTGTGACCAGCGCTTCGGATGATGCGGCTTCGATGCTCATGCGATTTCTCCCTGCGTGGTGTCGTGCAAGTTGTCGTGCGAGTTGTCGCGCACTTCCGGGCGGGCGCCGGACAGCGCCCGCAGTTGTTCACTGCTCATGGCCGACGGCAGCGCGAAGGCGGCAGCGCCGTCACCGCCTTCGCCCTGCATGACGGATTCGATCAGGTCCAGCGTGGCGTCGACTTCGCGCGCACGCTCGACCGTAATGCGTTCCTGTGCGCTGTCGAGGAAGACCAGCAGCCAGTCGCCGATTGCCACGTCGCCGACCAGCGCGGTGCGCACGCGGCGCAGGCCGAGCCGGCCCACGCACTGCGCGTGCCCGGCCTCGGTCGCCATCACCTGCATCGGAATCCCCAGGCACATGGCTCAGCCCTCCAGCGAAGGAAAGAAGCGGGCATCGCCGCTGCGACAGGCCAGCTCTTCCGGCGGACGTTCACCCTCGTAGCGCGTCAGTTCCAGTTCGGCGAAGGTGATGCACTCGCGCTCGGTCAGCGGCGTGGTGCGCGGCACCGGCCGCGCGCCCCAGCGGCGCAGCGCGTCCAGCCCGAGCGCCAGCGCGTCGTCCATCGCCCGGCGCACCGACGGCCGCAGGCTGCCGCCGTAGTCCTCCAGCTCTTCCGGCTGACAACCGATCAGCAGCACTTCGCGCGGGTACTGGCCGGTCAGCTGGGCCAGCATCAGCACCTCCTGGAAACCGGTCTGGTGCAGGCTCATCTTCTTCGCGCCCATGAAGCGCGGCACGTCGTCGTTGGCGATGCACTTGAGCGTGCCCGGCTCGAGGCCGTAGTCGATGGCGTCGAAGATGAGCAGGCAGTCGGCCGCCTGCACGTGCTGCACCAGATAGAGGCCCTGGGTGCCGCCGTCGATCAGCTGCACTTCCGGGGCGTCATCGGCGCCGTCGTCGAACTCGACGCGCTGCTGCAGCGCTTCGACGCAGCGCACGCCGAAGCCTTCGTCGGCCCACAGCACATTGCCGATGCCGAGCACGACGATGCTGTCACGGGGTGGGTGACAGCTGCATCCGGACGGATTCGGGTTCATGGTCGGAGCTTCCTTCGGAAAAAATCAGTGAGCGCCGCGCGGAAGCGTGGCGTGAGGCGTGGCGCGCAGCGCCTTCCAGGCGTGGAAGCTGTCCCAGGCGGACTGCAGCGCCAGCCAGAAGGCGGCGTCGGTGCCGAACAGCAGGGCGCAGCGGATGGCGGTGTCGGGCGTCATCGCGCGCTGGCCGTGCACGATCTCGTGCAGACGGCGGCGCGACATGCCGAGCGCGCGGGCGGCTTCGCTCTGCGACATGCCGAGCGGTTCGAGGAAATTGCGCGAAAGAAATCGTCCCGGATGCCACGGCGCACGCACCGGGATGCCGGCGGGTACGCGTTGCAGCGGTGACCGTCCGGGACGCAAGGGGTGCACAACGAGCCTTCTTTCGCTTGAGGAGGCGGTGGGCGCGTCCGCCGCTGCGGTGCTGGCTGCAAGCAAGGTGGCGGCGGACATGGCCTCAGTCCTTGAAAGTGCGGTGGCCGGAAATCATCGTGCTCACCACGCTTGAGCGACCCATGATGTCTTCGCGGATGGCCGCATAGACATGCAGGATGATGAACACGATGAGCCCCCACATGCCGAGGTGATGCCAGGTATGCACGTCCTGCGACTGGCCGAACAGCGGAATGACCCAGCCGAACATCAGGTCCTGCCACGATCCCATCTGCGCGCCTTCGCCGTACAGCGCGAAGCCGGTGCAGATCATGAACAGCGTGAGCAGCAGGTAGCCGAAGAACATCGCGAAGCGCGCCAGCGGGTTGTGACCCACGTAGCGGCCGGGGCGCGGGCTCATGAAGGCGTACCACTTCAGCATGCCGAGCACTTCAACCCAGTAGGCCTTGGTCAGCAACGGCACCCAGTACAGTTCGCGTGCGTGGTGGTTGCCGACGATGGCCCAGTAGGTGCGGCCGAGCAGACCGACCGCCAGCACGTAGCCGGCCGCGAAGTGGGCGAAGCGGATGTAGCCCATCAGGTAGTTGGCGCTGGCTTCGCCCGGCTGCGTCGGCAGCGGCGAGCCGATGAAGTAGCCGGTCAGCGCGAGCACCGTGATCGCCAGCGCGTTGATCCAGTGCCAGACGCGCACCGGCGCCTCATACACGTAGACCGACTTGATCGAGCGGCCGTGGGCAACCGCCCCCTCGTCGATGCCGGTGGCGTGGGACAGCTTTTCAGTAGTTGCGGACATCTGTCGTCTCCCGCGGTTGGGTGCTTCAGATGCGCGACGCGAACATGAACAGGCCGGCGGCACCGACCCCTGCCGCCTGCACGCGCCAGATCCAGGCCGGCACACGCGCCAGCCAGCTGCCGGCGATCAGACCGACGACGTGCAGCAGCGCCGAGCCGAGCACGAAGCCGGCGGCGTAGGCAGCGAAGGACGAACCCGCCGCCCACTCGGCGCCGTGCGCCACCCCGTGCAGCGCACCGGCGGCAGCGACCAGTGCGAATCCGGCGACTACCGGCAGCTGGCGGCGCGCCAGCAGCAGCACGCCGAACAGTGCGACGCTGAGCGCGACACCGGCTTCGATATAGACGCCTGCACCCGTCTGCACGCCGACGAAGGCGCCGGCCAGCAGCGCGAGCAGGAAGAAGGCCGGACCCGCCAGGCGTTGCGCAGCTGGCAGCACGGCAGCCGACCAGACGCCGACCGCGATCATCGCCAGCAGGTGATCGACGCCGGCGAAGGGGTGCGCCAAGCCCGCAGCCAGACCGTGCGCGCCGTGGCCTTCATGCGCCTGGGCGACGCCGGCTGCCAGCGTCAGAGCGGCCGCGACGGAGGCGCGGCGGAGCATGGAGGTGGCCGGGAAAATGGATGGGGACGTATTCATGTTTCCTCCTGATTTCGTTATGTCGTGGGCGCGCTTCAGCGCACCTTCACCGTGGTCAGTTCCTGGCCGTCCTCGCTCATCACGTGCGTCGAGCAGGCGAGGCAGGGATCGAACGAGTGCAGCGTGCGCAGGATTTCGACCGGCTGTTCCGGATTCACCATCGGCGTGTTCATCAGGCTGGCCTCGAAGGCGCCGATCTGGCCCTTGGTGTCACGCGGGCTGCCGTTCCAGGTGGTCGGCACGACGCACTGGTAATTCTCGATGCGGCCGTCCTTGATGCGGATCCAGTGGCCCAGCATGCCGCGCGGCGCGGCGACGGTGCCGACGCCCTTGGCTTCCTTCGGCCAGGTCTTCGGGTCCCACTTCTCGACGTTGGCGGTGCTGGTATCGCCGGCCTTGATGTTGCCGATCAGCTGCTTGTAGTCGTCCATCATCATTTCGGCGGCGTACTGGCTTTCCAGTGCGCGCGCCAGCGTGCGGCCGATGGTGGTGGGCAGCAGCTGCTTGGCGCTGAAGCTGGTTTCCGGCAGGCCGAGCGCCTTCGGGATGGCGCTGTTGATCGCCACCGCCGATTCGTCGATCTGCTGCTTCACGCGCTGGCACCACTTGTTGCCCTTGGCGGCGTGCGCGTAGCCGAGGATGTAGCGCGACAGCGGGCCGACCTCGACCGCGTGGCCGCGCCAGCGCGGCGACTTGATCCACGAGTACTTGGCGCTCTCGTCGATCTCCTCGATGTTGGTGCGTGTGCCCTTGGTCTTGGCGCCGAGCTCGTAGTTCGGTTCGGTCACGCCGTCCCACGGGTGCAGACCCTTGGATTCGTCGGCGTACTTGTACCAGCTGTGATTGACGAACTCCTGCACCTGCTCGGGGTCGCGCGGGTCGATTTCGTGAATCTCGTCCCAGTTGCCGTTGAGGATGACGCCGCCCGGCAACTGGTGGGTGCTGTGGTCGTAGGGCACCTTCTCGTAGGTACCGTAGTCGGCCACGTTGGTCGCCGACAGGCCGCCGCCGTACAGCCAGCCGGCCTGCTTGTAGATCGTGCCGATGGCGAGCACGTCCGGGACGTAGACGTTGTTGTTGAACTCGATCATTTCCTTGATGCGCGCCTCGACGAAGTTCAGGCGTTCCATCGTGATCGGGGCGCCGACCGCGCCGTCGCCGTCGATGTTGATGGCGCAGGGCACACCGCCGACCAGGTAGTTCGGGTGCGGGTTCTTGCCGCCGAAGATGGTGTGCACCTTGACCCATTCCTTCTGCAGGTCGAGGGCTTCGAGGTAGTGGGTGACTGCCATCAGGTTGGCTTCAGGCGGCAGCACATAGGCCTTGCTGCCCCAGTAGCCGTTCATGAAGGGGCCGAGCTGGCCGCTTTCGACGAACTTCTTCAGCCGGTTCTGGATGTCGCGGAAGTAGCCGGGCGAGGACAGCGGATGCGACGGCGACACCATCTGCTGCAGTTCGCTGGTCTTCTTCGGATCGGCCTTCAGCGCGGACACGACGTCCACCCAGTCGAGCGCGTGCAGGTGGTAGAAGTGCACCGCGTGGTCATGCACCTGCAGCGTCTTCGCCATCATTTCGCGGATCAGGTGGGCATTGAGCGGAATCTTGATGCCCAGCGCGTCCTCCACCGCGCGCACCGAGGTCAGCGCGTGACAGCCGGTACAGACGCCGCAGATGCGTTCGACGAAGGCCCAGGCGTCGCGCGGATCGCGACCCTTCAGGATGACTTCGAGACCGCGCCACATGGTGCCGGTCGACACCGCGTTGCGGATGACGTTGTTGCTGTCCACATTCACCTCGCATCGCATGTGACCTTCGATGCGGGTGACCGGGTCGACGACGATGCGCCGGCCCGAGTTGTCCATGTTGAAACCTTGCGTTTCGTAAGCACCCATCTTCGTATCCTTTGCTGGAACAGGGTCTGCCCGCGGCGCGCGCAGCCTTCAGCGGCTGACGCCGGGGCAGGGTTCGCGATCAGTGATCGACCGTCGTCGTCGAGCCGTTGTCGTGCTTGTGCGACGCGCGCTTGATCGCCGACACCGCGGCGTGCGCCACTGCGGCCGCACCGACCACACCGGCAGCCGTCGCGCCGACCTCGTCGGCGTTGGCCTCGATGCCGAACTGGTGGATGTCGGTCAGGCGGTCGTAGAACGAACCCTTGTCCCAGAAGCCGTCTTCCGAGCAGCCGATGCAGCCGTGGCCGGCCTGGATCGGGAAGCTCGTGCCTTCGTTCCAGCGCACGGTGGAGCAGGCGTTGTAGGTGGTCGGGCCCTTGCAGCCGACCTTGTAGAGGCAATAGCCCTTGCGCGCGGACTCGTCGTCCCAGGCTTCGACGAACTGACCGGCGTCGAAGTGCGGGCGGCGGTAACACTTGTCGTGGATGCGCTGGCTGTAGAACATCTTCGGCCGGCCCTGGCGGTCCAGCTCGGGGATGCGGTCGAAGGTGAGCATGTAGGTGATGACGCCGGTCATCACTTCGGCGATCGGCGGGCAGCCCGGCACCTTGATGATGGGCTTGTCGAAGATGACCTTGTGCACCGGCGTGGCCTGCGTCGGGTTCGGCTTGGCGGCCTGCACGCAGCCCCAGCTGGCACAGGAACCCCAGGAGATGATGGCCTTGGCGTCCTTGGCCACGTGCTTGAGCTGATCAATGAAGGGCTTGCCGCCGATGATGCAGCTCATGCCATCCTGGTTCAGCGGCGGGTTGCCCTCGACTGCCAGGATGTAGTTGCCCTTGTACTTGGTCATGATCTCTTCGAGGATCGCCTCCGCCTGGTGGCCCGCGGCCGCCATCAGCGTGTCGTCGTAGTCGAGCGAGATCATCGACAGCACCACGTCCTTCGCCAGCGGGTGGGCCGAGCGGATGAAGGATTCGGAACAGCAGGTGCATTCCAGTCCGTGCAGCCACAGCACCGGGGTGCGCGGCTTGGTTTCCATCGCGTGGGCGATCTGCGGCACGAAGGCCGGGCCGAGGCCGAGCGAGGTCGCGGTCAGCGAACAGTACTTCAGGAAACTGCGGCGCGAGATGCCCTGCCGGCGCATCACCTCATAGAAGGTTTCCATCCTGGTCTCTCTCCTGTGCTTCTTGTTGTCTTGGGCCCCTCGCCTGCGCCGCACGCCATGTTTCCGGCGAGCCGTGTGCTCACGGACCTCGAAACACCGCGGACGAACCGTCGATTCGCACGGGTGGGTGGTGGCTACTAACAAGTTGCGGGCCAGCCGGATTTTCTGCGCCGCAGCAAAAATGTTGATGTAGATCAAGGCATTGATCTGCATCGGAAAAGATATGCGCAGAGAGAACGGGCCGACGGGGCGTCGACAGGCGGCGGTGCAAGCAGATCTGCCGATTTCCGCCAGCGGCTGGCAAGCACGCTTCCACCGGGCGCTCCACCGTGGGAGCGGCCTTGGCCGCGATGGGCCGTTGCCGTCCGCCGGCTTCGCTTCAGGCCGCCGTCGGGGTCAGAAGACCCCTCCCACAGAACCTTGGCCCGGGCTCCGGCCGAAAGTCGTGCGCCCTCCACGGTGGGAGCGGCCTTGGCCGCGACGGGGCCGCTGCTGTCCGCAGGCTTCGATGCGCGCCGCTGTCGGGGTCGGAAGACCCCTCCCACAGAATCCGGGCTCCGGCGCCCACCTTTGGGTGCGACCCAGGCAGTGACAGCGGAAACCCGACATACCGGCAAGTTGCCTCAGTGGATTAGAATCCCGACCCTCCGAACGGACCCGTCCGCCCGGAACACCCGCAGGTTCTGTCCAGCCGCCGCCACAAGCGGGGGTGCAAATCTGTCGTCTACCCCACTGAAACGGAGAGATCACCGTGTCCGGCCTTCTGCCCAATGTCGATCCCGAGGGACTGCTCGAATATTCGGTCGTCTATACCGACCGCGCGCTGAACCACATGTCCGCCGCCTTCCAGGGCGTCATGAAGGACATTTCGCGCGTACTGAAGCAGGTCTACAACGCCAAGTCGGCCGTCGTCGTGCCGGGTAGCGGCACCTTCGGCATGGAAGCCGTGGCGCGCCAGTTCGCCACCGACCAGAAGGTGATGGTGATCCGCAACGGCTGGTTCAGCTTCCGCTGGACGCAGATCTTCGACATGGGCCGCATTCCGTCGGAGCAGATCGTGCTGAAGGCGCGCCAGCCGGAGCCGGGTTCGCAGAAAGCGTTCGCGCCAGCGCCGGTCAAGGAAGTGGTCGCCGCCATCCTCGAACAGAAGCCCGCCGTGGTGTTCGCGCCGCAGGTCGAAACCTCGGCCGGCATGCTGCTGCCGGACGACTACCTCCGTGAAGTCGCCGCCGCGGTGCGCGAGGTCGATGGCCTGTGCGTGGTCGACGCCATCGCCGCCGGCACGCTGTGGGTGGACATGGCCGCACTCGGCATCGACATCGTCGTGTCGGCCCCGCAGAAGGGCTGGAGCGGTTCGCCCTGCGCCGGTCTGGTCATGCTGGGCGAACGCGCCCGCGCGCGCATCGACTCGACCACCAGCACCAGCTACGCCGCCGACCTGAAGAAGTGGCTGCAGATCATGGAAGCGTACGAGAACGGCGGCCACGCCTACCACGCGACGCTGCCGACCGACGCGCTGACCAAGCTGCGCGACGTGATGCTGGAAACCGAGCGCTACGGCTTCGACAAGGTGAAGGCCAACCAGATCGAACTGGGCCGCCAGGTCCGCGCGCTGCTGGAAGCCAAGGGCTTCGACAGCGTTGCCGCCGAAGGCTTCAAGGCCCCCTGCGTGGTGGTGAGCTACACCAGCGATCCGGATATCCAGTCGGGCAAGAAGTTCACCGCCCAGGGCCTGCAGATCGCCGCCGGCGTACCGCTGCAGGTGGACGAACCGGCCGACTTCCGCACCTTCCGCGTCGGCCTGTTCGGTCTCGACAAGCTGCAGAACGTCGAACGCACCGTGCAGAACTTCAAGGTGGCGCTGGACAAGGTCGCCGGCTGAGAGCCCGCGGTCAGAGCCTGAGCCGGGATTCTGTGGGAGGGGTCTTCGGACCCCGACAGCAGCCTGTATCGAAGGCCGAGGAAGGCAGCGACCGCATCGCGGCCAAGGCCGCACCCACAGGGGCGGTGCGCCCGATCCACGACCGGAGCCTGGGCCGGGACCCTGTGGGAGGGGACTGCTGACCCCGACAGCAGCCTGTATCGAAGTCTGAGGATGGCTGCCACCGCATCGCGCCCAAGCCCGCTCCCACACAAGCACTTCCGGATCGCGTCGCTGGACCGTCCCTAGCCCGACAGAGGCGGAAGGTCCGCCCCGGGCC
>NZ_JCANOT010000026.1:300000-388313 GCF_059552495.1 Methyloversatilis sp. S146-33 | reverse complement strand
GATTCGTATGAGCACTTCAATTTAGTTGTCATGCGATTAACCACCGCCCCAGGAATCCCTGAAACGACAGCCGCTCGCCGTTACAACCACGCCGTGCCCACACCTATCGGCTGTTTGTTTTGTTAAAGAACGTTCGCTGCTGAGCAACGAGAGGTGCGCATTCTACGGATAATTTCGAGGTGGTCAACACTTTCGCCAAAGATTTTTGAAGTTTTTTTGGCGCGACTCTTTCAAGCGACTACGGGAAAGTACAGGTGAATAAAAACATCCCGAAAAATCAAGCCCGCGACGAGCGCCTCTCAGCGCACGGCGAGGCGAGAAAATTTTCGCTTGCCCACCTGCGCCACGACCGTCGTGCCCGCCGCGAGCACAAGCCCACGATCGGAAACCTTGTCGCCATCGAGCCGGACCCCGCCCTGATCGATCATGCGCAAGGCCTCCGAGGTGGTGGCGGTGAGCCCGGCCGCCTTCAACGCCTGTGCAATACCGATACCTGCACCCGCACTGTCGAGCACCACCTCCTCGATGTCGTCCGGAATACCGCCCTGACGGAAACGCGATTCGAAGTCGACCAGCGCGGCCGCCGCAGCCGCCGCGCCGTGAAAACGGCCGACGAGTTCCTGCGCCAGCATCACTTTCACGTCTCGCGGATTGCGCCCCGCGGACACTTCTGCACGCAGGCCCGCGATCTCGTCGAGTCCGCGGAAGGACAGTAGCTCGTAGTAACGCCACATCAGTTCGTCGGACACCGACATGACCTTGCCGAAAATTTCGTTCGGCGGCTCGGACACGCCGATGTAGTTGCCCAGCGACTTCGACATCTTGTTGACGCCATCCAGTCCCTCCAGCAGCGGCATCATCAGCACGACCTGTTGCGCCTGGCCGTACTGCTTCTGCAGTTCGCGCCCCATGAGCAGATTGAAGCGCTGATCCGTACCGCCGAGCTCGACGTCGGCCTTCAGCGCAACCGAGTCGTAGCCCTGACACAGGGGGTAGAGGAATTCGTGGATGGCGATCGGCTGATTGCCGGTGTAGCGCTTGGCGAAATCGTCGCGCTCGAGCATGCGGGCGACCGTGTGTCGCGATGCCAGGCGGATCATTCCGTCGGCCCCGAGCTGGTTCATCCAGGTCGAGTTGAACACGACCTCCATGCGCGAAGGGTCGAGGATCTTGCCCACCTGTTCGCGGTAGGTTTCAGCGTTCTGCAGCACCTGCTCGGGCGACAGCGGCGGCCGGGTCACGTTCTTGCCCGACGGATCGCCGATGGCGCCGGTAAAGTCGCCGATCAGGAACAGGATCTGGTGACCGAGGTCCTGGAAGTGCTTCAGCTTGTTCAGCAACACGGTGTGGCCGAGGTGCAGGTCCGGTGCGGTAGGATCGAACCCCGCCTTGATGCGAAGCGGTCGCCCCGACTTCAGTTTCTCGACCAGATCCGCTTCGGGGAGCAGTTCTTCGACCCCCCGCTTGATCAACGCCAACGCCTGTTCCACTTCAACCATGACCGAACCCCGAATACATGCGCCTCGCGCAGGCAGGTGCCACGCGACGACCGACAAAGCGCTCGATGTTAGCGCAAGCGGGTCGGCGGACAGAAGGATGAACCGATGAGCGCGCTGTACATCGGGCTGATGTCCGGCACCAGTCTGGACGGGGTGGATGCGGTGCTTGCGGACCTGGCCTTCCCGCGGCCGCGGGTGGTGGGACATGCGCACATGGCCTTTCCAACGGCCTTACGGGCGGACCTGCAGACGCTGTGCTCAAGCGGTGACGACGAAATACACCGCTCGCAGGTCGCGGCGATCGAATTGGCGCGCCTTTATGCACAGCTGGTCCGCACACTGCTGAACCAGAGCGGCACCGCGACAGCTTCAATCAAGGCCATAGGTTGCCACGGCCAGACTATCCGCCATATGCCGGCCCACGGCTACACCGTTCAGCTGAATGCACCGGCCATCCTGGCCGAGGAGACGGGTATCTGCGTTGTGTCCGATTTCCGCGCGCGTGACTTGGCGGCCGGCGGACAAGGAGCCCCTCTCGTCCCCGCGTTCCACGCTAGCCTGTTTGGTTCGACGGACCGGGCACGCGCAATACTGAATCTGGGCGGAATGGCGAATCTGACACTATTGGAATTCGCCCGCCCCGTGCGCGGCTTCGACTGCGGCCCCGCGAACGTGCTGATGGACGCATGGATCGCGCATCGTCGCGGCCTTGACTACGACAGGGACGGCGCCTGGGCGGCGAGTGGCCAGGTCGACGCGGCGCTGCTTGCGAAACTGCTTGCGCACCCCTTCTTCGCTGCACCGCCCCCGAAAAGTTGCGGGCGCGAGCAATTCAATCTGGAGTGGCTGCTCGAACTGCTGCCGGAGCAGATCCGAGACGAGGACGTCCAGGCCACACTGGCGGAACTGACCGCGCAATCGGTAGCCGACGCACTGAACACCGCGGGTTTTTGCCCGGACGATGTCGCGGTGTGCGGCGGGGGCGCGTTCAATACTCACCTGCTGCAGCGGCTCGCCTTGCACATCGGATGCCCTGTGCAGAGCACGGCCGATGACGGCGTACCGCCCGAGCGAGTGGAGGCGCTGGCATTCGCGTGGCTGGCGCAGCGCACGCTTAACCGCGAGCCAGGCAACCTGCCAGAGGTGACCGGGGCACGCGGCATGCGCGTGCTCGGCGCGGTCTGGCCCGCCTGAGCGAGCGGTCGATCAGACCGAGAAAGACGAACCGCAGCCGCAGGTCGAGGTCGCGTTCGGGTTCTTGATCACGAACTGTGCGCCCTCGAGGCCTTCGCTGTAGTCGATCTCTGCGCCGACCAGATACTGGTAGCTCATCGGGTCGATCAGCAGCGTCACGCCATTCTTCTCGAGCGCGGTGTCGTCCTCGTTGGTCACTTCGTCAAAAGTGAAACCGTACTGGAAGCCGGAACAGCCACCACCGGACACGAAAACACGCAGTTTCAGATCCGGGTTGCCCTCTTCGAGGATCAGTTCCTTCACCTTGTTGGCTGCGCTTTCGGAGAAGACCAGCGGAAGGGGCATTTCAGTCACTGCATTCATGAGTATCTACTCCTGGTTGACGCTTCGCCGGCATCAGCTTCCGCTGGCCAGCTTCAATTCGACCGCGCGCGGCGCAGTCTCCTGATGTTCGAGCCGCCCCTTGACGATGGCGCCAAGGTGCACCTCCAGACGGGTGTAGACCACGTCACCGGAAATTCGTGCCTGCGGTTGCAGTTCCAGAAACTCGGTGGACACGATCGGACCTTGCACGGCCCCATTGATCATCGCATGCGTGACGGTGACCGCACCTTCGATACGCGCATGCTCGCTCAGTACCAGCGTGCTCGGCGCGTTGTCATCGGCACGTACGTTGCCGATGACCTCGCCATCGACGCGCAGGCCGCCGCGGAAATGAATGTCGCCATTCACGCGCGTGCCTGCACCGATCAGGCTGTCGATGCGCTTGCTGGGTTTCTCAGACTTCTTGCCGAACATGTCCCCTCCGATTCCGGCAACCGTCACAAGGATGCGGTCGCTCTTGCCCTGATTTGTCCATCCTGCAGGAAGCGAGCCTCGATGGAGAGCAACCTCGCCCCCTTCGGCACGGCAAGCACGCCGTCGACACGCTGGAAATGCCGGAAAGTCAGCCGACTGTTCTCGGCACCCGAATCCGGCGGGAAAGTGATGGTAGCACCCTGACCGGCACGGTCAATCGACGCCACGATCTGGTAAGAACCCTTGGTATCGGCGTCGGCCTTCCCTCCCTGGCGAACGATGAGCATGCGATAGCGGTACCGCCCCGCCTCGCCGTCCGGCTCCAGCACCAGCCGATTGATCTTGAAGCCCTGCTCGATACCGCTGGAACCCGCACCCGCCAGGCTTTCGAAAATCAGAGCGTCTTCCCGCAAACGTGCGTTCTCGCTTTCCAGCGAACGTATCCGGGCTGCCAGCTGTTCCTGTGCCGTACGTTCGATCTGCAGGCTACTGTGTGCCGAGTCCGCCTGTTGTCTCATGCTTGCAAGCTCCGCATCCACGACGGCCAGACGCTCACGCAACGAGACGACCTCGGCTTGCATGTCATCAACGTCCAGCCCGACCCAGCCTCGCCCCGCGTCGTAGATTCCGCGGGCAGCCGCCAGCGCGAGCGCCATGACGCCGGCCGCGACGAGAAGCTTGAGCCACCACGGCGCGTGCGAACGGATCGCCACCTGCCGCGCGGCGATACCGTGGCGAAAGCGCCAGCGGCGCGCCCTCAGGGCAAGACCGGAACGAGTTCTAGCCCACACGACTCGTCGAATCCGAACATCAGATTCATGTTCTGTACCGCCTGCCCGGCGGCCCCCTTGACCAGGTTGTCGATCACCGACAAAACCACGACCGTGTCCCCGCCTTGCGGACGATGAACCGCGATCCGGCAGGTGTTCGACGCACGCACCGAACGCGTCTCCGGATGACTGCCGGCGGGCAGTACATCCACGAAGCGCTCGCCGCGATAACGGTTCTCAAACAGGGCCTGCAGATCGCAGTCCTTGGTCAGTCGCGCGTAGAGCGTTGCATGAATGCCGCGGATCAAGGGTGTCAGATGAGGTACGAAGGTCAGACCTACATCGGCGCCGGCCACGGCGGCCAGTCCCTGGCGTATTTCGGGCAGATGCCGATGTCCACCGACACCGTAGGCCTTGAAGTTGTCTCCAGCCTCCGCAAACAAAGTGTGCACCTCGGCTTTGCGCCCCGCACCGGACACGCCCGACTTCGCATCGGCGATCAGCGTTGCGCGGTCGATGACGCCCGCCTCGATCAGCGGGATGAAGCCGAGTTGTACCGCCGTGGGATAGCAGCCGGGATTGGCCACGAGCCGCGCCGAGCGCACCTGCTCACGATTGACTTCCGCCAGGCCGTAGATCGCGGTCTTCAGCACGTCAGGGCAGGCATGCGGCATGCCGTACCACTTCTCCCACACCGCCTCGTCCTTCAACCGGAAATCGGCTGCCAGATCGACCACTTTCACCCCGGCGTCGAGCAGCGCCGGCACTTGCTGCATCGCGATGCCGTTCGGCGTGGCAAAGAAGACAACGTCGCAGTTCTCTAGCCCGGCTTGGGCCGGGTCGGAAAAAGCGAGATCGACATGACCGCGCAGACTGGGAAACATGTCCGATACCGGGCGCCCCGCATCGCCGCGCGAAGTGATGGCCGACAACTCGACCTCGGGGTGGCGCGCCAACAGGCGCAGCAATTCGACCCCGGTGTAGCCGGTTCCACCCACGATACCCGCCTTGATACCCACTTCGATCCCTCCTGCGCCGACCCGCGCCGACCCATCCGGATCGATCGCGGAAAAAGCGGAATGATGCCAGAAATGAAAAAAGCCGCCCGAAGGCGGCTTTTCCCGTTCGCCGGAGCGCGGTGTATCAGCGCTTCGAGAACTGCTTGCGACGACGCGCCTTGTGGAAGCCAACCTTCTTGCGCTCGACTTCACGGGCATCGCGGGTAACGAAACCAGCCTTGCTCAGCGCCGGCTTCAGCGTCGCGTCGTAATCGATCAGCGCGCGGGTGATGCCGTGACGCACTGCGCCGGCCTGACCCGATTCACCACCACCGGTGACATTCACGAGGATGTCGAAGGTGCTGACGTGTTCCGTCAGCTCGAGCGGCTGGCGGACGACCATGCGGCCGGTTTCGCGCGAGAAGAACTCGTCCACCGGCTTGTCATTGACGACGAAAGCGCCCTTGCCCGGACGCAGGAACACGCGGGCAACTGCGGTCTTGCGACGGCCGGTGCCATAGTAATAATCAACTTTGAATGCCATGACCGTTCCGTCCTCAGATGTCCAGAGCCTTGGGCTGCTGCGCGGCGTGCGGATGCTCGGCGCCGGCGTAGCACTTCAGCTTCTTGATCATCGCGTAACCGAGCGGACCCTTGGGCAGCATGCCCTTGACGGCCTTCTCAAGCACGCGCGCCGGGAAGCGCTGCTGCAGCTTGGTAAAATTGGTTTCGTAGATACCGCCCGGGTAACCCGAATGGCGGTAATACTTCTTGTCCTGCGCCTTGTCACCGGTCACACGCAGCTTCTCGACATTCACGACGACGATGTAGTCACCGGTGTCCACGTGCGGGGTGAAGACAGGCTTGTGCTTGCCGCGCAGACGGCGTGCGATCTCACTGGCGAGGCGCCCGAGTACCTTGTCAGAGGCATCGACAACGTACCAGTCGCGCACGACTTCATGCGGCTTGGCTGAAAAGGTTTTCATCTCGAACGTCCTGTGATTCTGGGCGAGATCGCCCAAAAGCCCGCGAATTTAACTCGCGAGTTCGAGCGTGTCAATCCCTGATAGACAACAAAAAAAGCGCGACTCCTGGGAGTCGCGCTGAATCCACACCAAAGGAGGAGGGTGGAGGAGACACCTGCGGCAGACATCGCATTGAACGACGCCCGCGAAACCTGTCCTGATTATTGATCACGCTCAACGCAAAGGCAAGAATTTTTTGCATCGCACAAAGGCAGTGCGTCTTTGGATTCCGCCTCACCCGCCAGCGCACCGCACACAAACAACCATTCAAATCATGTGGATAAAAAGAGCAGTGCCGAGCCTCGACCCGAACCCGCATCACGAACACCGGCCAACACACCGCCGCCGGCGGATCGACTACCGCAGCGCACCAATACCTACGAGCCGCGCGCCGGCCGACACCTGATTACAATCGCGCATCACTGAAGGGAGTGCGTAATGGACTGTGTGGTGAAGTGGGTGGACAACATGAGCTTCCTGGCCGAGACCGGCTCGGGACACATGATCAATATGGACGGCGCGCCCGAAGCAGGCGGCCGCAACCTGGCTGCGCGCCCGATGGAACTGTTGCTGGCAGGCACCGGCGGCTGCACCGCATTCGACGTCATGCTCATCCTGAAGAAGAGCCGTCAGCAGGTCACGGGTTGCGAGGTCACGCTGAAGGCGGATCGCGCGAGCGAAGATCCCAAGGTATTCACCCGCATCGGCTTTCATTTCAAGATCAGTGGTCGCGGCCTGAAACCCGAGGTGGTCGAGCGCGCGATTCACCTCTCGGCCGAGAAGTACTGCTCGGCGTCCATCATGATCGGCAAGACCGCGAAGATGGAACACACGTGGGAGATCGTCGAAACCGGCGCTTGACGCCCCCTTCGCTCAGACGTAATAGGCGACGCCGGTCATGACCCGGGAGGCAGCACGCATCGCGAGTCGGACGGGCGCCGGGAGTTGCGCAGCACCGAGCCGCTCGGCCGTGTGTGCATGTTCACGCTCGTCCTGGCGCATCTGTTCAAGTATCCGCCAGGATTTCTGATCGGCCGGCGGCAGGCGGTCGAGGTGCCCCTGCAGGTGAGCTTCGACCTGCTTCTCGGTTTCGGCAAGGAAGCCCAGATTCCACTTGTCGCCGACCAACCCGGCCGCGACGCCCATCATCAACGCGCCGCCGTACCACAGTGGGTTGAGCAGGCTGGGGCGGCTGCCCAGTTCGCTCATACGTGAAGCCGTCCAACTCAGGTGCTCGGTTTCCTCGACAGCCGCACGGCGCAGGGCGTCGCGCACGGTGGGCTCGCGGCAGGTCAGGGCCTGCCCCTGGTAGAGCGCCTGAGCGCAGATCTCGCCGACGTGGTTGATGCGCATCAGCGCGCCGACATGACTGCGCTGCGTCTCGTCGAGTTCGGCCTCGGGCAGGTCACCGCCGGGCAGCGGCCGTCCAGTGCGCGCCGGTGCGGCCAGCGTGCGCAAGGCACGATCAAGTTCAGTAATCAGGCGGTCGAGCATGGATGCCTTCGATGAAAGTCGGGATGTTCAACGATAGCCGGTGAGCGGCGTACCGGTACGTGCATTGAAACTGTTGGCCAGCGCTTCGAGCACCTTCTTCGGCTGCAGCGCGAAGCCATCCGCGCACATGTAATCCGAATACAGCATGAAAGGGTAGGAATTCAGGCGGTTTCCACCGCCGATCGGAAGCCAGCGGCTGCCGCGCGTCGGCGCCCACTCGCGGTTCGAACGCAGGTTTGCATACATCCTGCGCTCGCCGGTGCCGCAGCGCAGCGCCTCGGCCGCGATGTTCTCGGTCCCGCTCGGTGCGACAACGCGGGATATGTAGCGGATGGCGCCATCCTTGCCGACAGTCAGCGGTTCGCGCGCGATGTAGTAGCGGTTGCGCGTCGAGGCATTCAGATAGAACTCCTGCCACTCGACCTTCTCCGGTAGCGGAGGAACTTCGTAATCGTCCTCGGTCACCTTGGCGGCCGGATCGACGGTTTCGCCACGGAAAGGCTCCGGCTTCTGCCAGTCTGTGATCTGTGCATGGACGGCGGAGACACCCGCCAGAAGGATCAGGCCGGACAGCAACCGGCCAACGGGGAAAAACGGCATTTCAGTTCACCAGGTCAGCGCACAGCGAGTTTCGCAGCGCCGCCGGCACAGGCGTCACGCCCGCACTGTAATGCGGATGATCGACACCGACCGACAGGGCCGCACCCCCGAGGAGCGCGCGTTTCATTTCGGCGGTCAGTTCAAAGCGCAGGAAATGCACCGCCGACGTCTTGACCGCGTTCTCGCGCTCAAGATCCTCGTCGGCAATCGCGGATGCCGGAGAGCATCCATCGACCTGGATCCACACCGTGTCCTCGATGCCAATCAGGCGAGCGAGGTTCTGCTTTCGCTGCTGCTCGTCCGGGTACTCGATCAACATCGTGGCCTTGAAGTTGCTGCCGTCGGGAATGAGGGGATTGTAAGCGCCCAGTTCGTCGAGAATGCCCGCTTCCTCGAAAGTGCGTTCGATCCGCAGCATTTCCTGCACCTGATAGCGGATGGTCAGTTCGTCCTCGAACACCAGTGTCACGTGCTCGCCAAGATGCAGCGTGCGCTCACGCTTGTGCGCGATCACACGGGCACGGAACTGCGGGCGCTCTCGCGCATACTGCTCGAGACTCATCAGACTGTCGCGTGCGATTGCCGGCATGCCCCCTCCTCAGTCCAGTCCATAGGCAATGCACAACAAGGTCAGTGGATGCGCCTTCTGCGCGCGCGTGCCGCCCTGACTGTCGGCGATGCCCTGCATGATGTGACGACCGGCGATCGGGCAGTCCGAGCTGACGAAGTCCGGGTCGCCGCCCTGCATCTGCCGGAACACCGGCCTGCCGATTTTCATCGACTGATCAAAGAATTCCTCCTTCACGCCCCAGGTGCCGTCGTGACCCGCGCAGCGCTCGACCGTGCTGACCTGCGTGCCGGGCACCCGTTGCAGCATCTCGCGCGTCTTCTGGCCGACGTTCTGCACGCGCGAGTGACAGGGGATGTGATAGGACACGCGACCGAGTTCGCGTCTGAAATCGTTCTTCAGCAAGCCGTCCTTATGCCGTAGAACGAAGTACTCGAACGGATCAAACATCGCATCGGCCACCGCGCGCACATCGGCGTCGTCGGGAAACATCAGCGGCAGTTCCTGCTTGAACATGAGCGTGCACGACGGCACCGGCGTCAGGATGGCCCAACCCTCGCGCGACAGGCGCGCCAGCGGCGGAATGTTGATCTCCTTCAGTCTCGCCACCTGCTCCAGGTCGCCCAGTTCGAGCTTTGGCATGCCACAGCAGGCCTCCTTCTCGACGAGGACGGCCGGAATCTCGTTGTGTGCCAGCAGCTTGAGCAGATCGACGCCGATACCCGGTTCGTTGTAGTTGATGTAGCAGGTCGAGAACACCGCCACCTTTCCGGGCGTACGCTGTCCGTCGCGCACGGCGAAACCGTCGGCTGGCTCCGCGACGCCGCGGAATCGGCGCGGCGCATAGGGCGGCAGCTGGCGATCCTTGTGTACGCCGAGCACCCGCTGCATCAGCGAACGCGCAGCGCCATTGCGGTTCATCGAATTGACCGTCTGCGCCACCACCGGAATGGCGGCGAGCTTGCCGATGGCATCGGTGCTGGTCAGCAGACGGTCGCGAAACCGCGTCTCGCCCTTCCTGAACTTGATCGCCTTGGCGCGCAGCATCAGGTGCGGGAAATCGAGATTCCACTGATGCGGCGGCACGTACGGACACTTGGTCATGAAGCACATGTCGCACAGATAGCACTGGTCCACCACCTCCCAATACCGGTGCTTCGGGATCGCATCGACTTCGCCGCTGTCGACTTCGTCGATCAGGTCGAACAGCTTGGGGAAGGCGGTACACAGATTCACGCAACGGCGGCAGCCATGACAGATGTCGTACGTGCGTTCGAGTTCCTGCATCAGCGCCGCCTCGTCATAGTAGGCGGCGCTCTTCCAGTCTATGGGATGGCGCTTCGGTGGCTCCAGACTGCCTTCGCGAACGGTCATCACGCATCCTCCGGTCGACGCACGGGGCGGCGGACGCAGGCAAGTCCCGCGCCCACGGTAGCGGAGCGGTGCCGGCCCCGGGGCCGGCGCTCACTCAGTCGAGCAGCCCGTCAAGCGCCTTCTGGAAACGATTTGCATGCGAGCGCTCGGCCTTGGCCAGCGTCTCGAACCAGTCGGCAATCTCCTCGAACCCCTCGTCGCGAGCGGTCTTGGCCATGCCCGGATACATGTCCGTATACTCGTGCGTCTCGCCGGCGATCGACGCCTTCAGGTTGTCACGCGTACCGCCGATCGGCAGACCGGTTGCGGGATCGCCACAGGCTTCGAGATATTCAAGATGCCCGTGTGCGTGGCCTGTCTCGCCCTCGGCCGTGGAACGAAAGACGGCGGCGACGTCGTTCTGCCCCTCGACATCAGCCTTGGCCGCAAAGTACAGATAGCGGCGATTCGCCTGCGACTCTCCGGCAAACGCACACTTCAGATTGTCCTCGGTCTTCGAACCCTTGAGTTGCATGGACGCCTCCTTCAACAATGGGTGAGGGATGCCCCGAAGGGCAGGGCCGCGCTGGCAACAGGCGAAGAAACGGCGCGACTTAGACCCAGTATAAGCAGGCATTCCGCCGCTTCAAGGACGGCGGGTCGATCGAGGCGCGAGGTCAGGAGGACGAGTGCAGAGGATCCTGCAGCGCACCAGGGCCCGGAAGCGCGTGTTCGCTGGCGTCGCCGCCGTCGGGCTGCCGCATCGCACCACGCGGACGCGGCGAGCGAAAAGCCAGGCGCGCGAGTTCGGTGAGCGCCTGCTGATAGACCTGGCGCTTGAACTCGATCACCGAGTCGAGCGGAATCCAGTAGTCGTTCCAGCGCCAGGCATCGAATTCAGGGTGGTCGGTGGCGCGCAGGCAGACGTCGCAGTCGCGACCGACCATGCGCAGCAAATACCAGATCTGCTTCTGGCCGCGATAGGCACTGCGCCATTCGCGCCGCACCCAGTTGCGCGGCACGTCGTAGCGCAGCCAATCGCGCGTGCGGCCGACGATGCGCACATGCTGCGGACGCAGCCCCAGCTCTTCCCAGAGCTCGCGATACATCGCCTGCTCCGGCGATTCGCCGTGGTTGATGCCCCCCTGGGGAAACTGCCAAGCGTGCTCGCCTATGCGCTTGCCCCAGAAGACCTCGTTGCGCCCGTTGATCAGAATGATGCCGACGTTCGGGCGGTACCCTTCCCGGTCGAGCATGGTTGAACCTGCTGTGTAAGATTTTCCGTGGATTCTTCCACATTTCGCCGCCGAATTGAAGCGAACGACCCGGCGCGGGCCGATCCGCGCGAAACGGCTAGAATCGGAGGTTTATTGCCTGATCCGCAGCGGATTCCACACCCTCCATGTACGCCAGCAAATTCTTCATTTCCACGCTCAAGGAAGCCCCCTCGGACGCCGAGGTCGTGTCGCACAAGCTCATGACCCGCGCCGGCATGATCCGTAAGCTCGCCGGCGGCATCTACAACTACATGCCGATGGGGCTGCGGGTGATCCGCAAGATCGAGAGCATCATCCGCGACGAGATGAACCGCGCCGGCGCCATCGAACTATTGATGCCGCTGATCCAGCCGGCCGAGCTGTGGCAGGAAACAGGTCGCTGGGACAAGATGGGCCCGGAAATGCTGCGCGTGAAGGATCGCCACGACCGCGACTTCATCATCCAGCCGACGTCGGAAGAGGTGGTGACCGACATCGCTCGCGCCGAAATCCACAGCTGGCGCCAGTTGCCGAAGAATTTCTATCACATCCAGACCAAGTTCCGCGACGAGCGCCGGCCGCGCTTCGGCGTGATGCGCGGCCGCGAGTTCACGATGAAGGACGCCTACTCCTTCGACCGTGACGAGGAAGCCGCCGGCCGCAGCTACGACATCATGTTCGACGCCTACATGCGCATCTTCCGCCGTCTGGGTCTCGAATTCCGCGCTGTCGCCGCCGACACCGGCGCCATCGGCGGCTCGCGCAGCCACGAGTTCCAGGTGATCGCCGACACCGGCGAAGACCTGATCGCCTGGTGCCCCGATTCCGACTACGCCGCCAACATCGAACTGGCGCAGGCGACGGCGCTGATCGCCGACCGCGCTGCACCGGCGCAGGCGCTGGAAAAAGCCCCCACCCCGGGCACCGTGCGCTGCGAGGACGTCGCCGCCCTGCTCGGACTGCCGATCGAACGCACGGTCAAGTCCGTCGTGCTGGCGACCGATAAGGAAGGCAAGACCGAACTGTGGCTGCTGATGCTGCGCGGCGATCATGAACTGAACGAGGTGAAGGCGTCGAAGCTGGCTGGCCTGAAGGACGGCTTCCGCTTCGCCACCGAAGCCGAGATCGTCGAGCATTTCGGCTGCAAGCCGGGCTATCTGGGTCCGGTCGGACTGAAGAAGCCGGTGCACGTGGTCGCCGACCTCACGGTTGCCAACATGAACGATTTCGTCACCGGCGCGAACGAGGTGGACGCCCACCTGACCGGCGTGAACTGGGGGCGCGACCTGCCCGAACCCGAGGCCGTCGCCGATCTGCGCAACGTGGTCGAGGGTGATCCGTCACCCGACGGCAAGGGTCGGCTGTCGATACAGCGCGGCATCGAGGTCGGTCACGTGTTCTTCCTCGGCACCAAATATTCGGAAGCGATGAACTGTACCTATCTGGACGAAACCGGCAAACCGCGCATCATGGTCATGGGCTGCTACGGCATTGGCGTGACCCGTCTGGTCGGCGCCGCCATCGAGCAGAACCACGACGAGCGCGGCATCATCTGGCCGCAATCCATCGCGCCCTTCGAAGTGGTCATCTGCCCGGTCGGCTGGAGCAAGTCGGAACAGGTGCGCGCGACCGCCACACAGCTGTACGACGAACTGTCTGAGGCCGGGTTCGACGTCATCCTCGACGACCGCGACGAGCGCCCCGGCGTCATGTTCGCCGACTGGGAACTGATCGGCGTACCGCACCGGATCACCGTCGGCGAACGCGGCCTCAAGGAAGGCGTGATCGAGTACCAGAACCGGCGCGACGCCGCGGCGCAGAAGGTGGCGCCCGACGCCGTACGCGCATTGATCGGCGAGCCGGTCTGACGATGAAGCGGCTCGCTGCGGCCCTCGCGCTGACGCTGGCCCTGGTGGCCGGCGGCGCACGCGCGTCGCAGCAGTACGAGCCGCTGGCGGACAGCGTGCGCGCGGCGCTGCATCTGGCCATCAGCGACCGCGCAGCCCCCGACCTGCCGGCGTTCTCATCGCCACAGAAGCAGTTGTGGCTCGGCACGATGTCGGAACGCCTCGCCAAGCGCATGCCGGACGAGGCCGGGCGCATGGAATTCCTGAAGACGGTGCATTACGAAGCCACGCGCGCCGGCCTGGACCCGCAACTGGTGCTCGGCTTGATCCAGGTCGAGAGCGGTTTCCGCAAGTACGCGGTCTCCAGCGCTGGGGCCCGCGGCTACATGCAGGTGATGCCGTTCTGGGTGAAGCTGATCGGCAGCGAAGAAAGCAACCTCTTCCATCTGCGCACCAATCTGCGCTTCGGCTGCACCATCCTCCGCCACTATCTCGACATCGAGAAGGGCAACCTCTTCCGCGCGCTGGGTCGCTACAACGGCAGCCTGGGCAAGGCGGAATATCCGAACATGGTGCGCGGCGCCTGGGAGCGCCACTGGTCATGGCCAGCCATGACCTCGGCCAGCAATCCCTGATCAGGCCGGCTCCGACAGCACCCGCCATTCGGTCACGCGCGCAACCAGATCGGCCAGCGACGCGGCGCGCATCTTGTCCATCACGCGGGCCCGGTGCTGTTCCACGGTTTTCGCGCTGATGCCCAGTTCACCGGCGATACCCGCGTTCGACAGGCCGCGCACGACACGGTCGAGCACCTCGCGCTCCCGCGCAGTGAGACTCGCCAGCGCGTCGGCGACCTGCTGCACGCGCTGGCGCCGCGCGTCCGCCGTGGTCGCGCGGACCAATGCCTCGGCGACCCGCAAGCGCAGCACCGCGGCTTCGATCGGCATCAGCATGAAATCGAGTGCGCCAGCACGCAGCGCACGGACGGCGACGGTCACGTCGCAGGGGCCGGACACGAAGATCACCGGCGCGCGATTGCCGACTACGCGCAGGCTGGACTGCAAGTCGAGTCCGCTGATGCCGCGCAGCGACGCGTTCAGCAGCACGCAGGCGGCGCGCCCCAGCGCCTCGCGGTCCTGCAGCAGCACGCCGGCACCGGAGAATCCCTGCACGTCCGCATCGATCCCGGTCAGCGCCTGACACAGCGCCCGTCTCATCGCGGCGTCGTCGTCGACCACGCAGACCAGCGGACGCGCCATCGGATCGCCGGCGGCTCAGCGCATGCCGGGCAGCATGCCCTTCATGCCGCGCATCAGCTTCTGCATGCCGCCCTTGGAGAACTGCTTCATCATCTTCTGCGTCTGCTCGAACTGGTTCAGCAGGCGGTTCACCTCCTGCACCGAGGTACCGGAACCCGCCGCGATACGTCGCTTGCGGTTGGCCTTGATCAGTTCGGGCTTGGTGCGCTCGGCCGGCGTCATCGAGTTGATGATGCCTTCGATGCGGCGGATGGCCTTTTCGTCCTGCCCGCCCTGCAATTGCTGCGCGGCACCGGCGAACTGCGCCGGCAGCTTGTCCATCAGCGCCGACAGCCCGCCCATCTTGCGCATCTGCGCGATCTGCGTCTTGAAGTCGTTCAGGTCGAAGCCCTTGCCACTCTTCAGCTTCTGCGCGAATTCCTTGGCCTGGTCCTCGTCGACCTGGCGACGCGCTTCCTCGACCAGGCCCATGATGTCGCCCATGCCGAGAATGCGCGACGCCATGCGCTGCGGATGGAACTCCTCCAGGCCGGTCAGCTTTTCGCCGACGCCGGCGAACTTCAGCGGCGCGCCGGTGACGTGGCGCACCGACAGCGCAGCGCCACCGCGCGCATCGCCGTCGAGCTTGGTCAGCACGACGCCGGTCAGCGGCAGCGCGTCCTTGAACGCCTTGGCGGTATTGACCGCGTCCTGACCCAACATCGCGTCGACGACGAACAGCGTTTCGATCGGGTTGAGCGCCTGATGCAGCGCGCGGATCTCGTCCATCATCGCCTGATCGATCGCCAGCCGGCCTGCGGTATCGACCAGCAGCACGTCGAAATAGCGCGTCTTCGCGAAGTCGACGGCAGCGCGGGCGATGTCGACCGGCTTCTGGTCCGGCGTCGACGGGAAGAACTCGGCGCCGGCCTGGCCGGTGACGGTACGCAGCTGTTCGATGGCGGCTGGACGATAGACGTCGCAGGACACCGTCAGCACCTTCTTCTTCTGCGTTTCCTTCAGCCATTTGGCCAGCTTGCCCACCGTGGTGGTCTTGCCGGCGCCCTGGAGACCGGCCATCAGCACGATGGCCGGCGGCTGCGTCGCGAAGTTGAGGCTGGCGGTGGCGCCGCCCATCAGCGCCGCCAATTCGTCGTGCACTACGCCGACCAGGGCCTGGCCCGGCGTCAGCGAGCCGACGACCTCCTGACCGACCGCCTTCTCGCGGATGCGGGTGACCAGTTCCTTCACCACCGGCAGCGCGACGTCGGCTTCAAGAAGCGCCATGCGCACTTCGCGCAGCATGTCCGAAATATTCTCGTCGGTCAGTCGCGCCTGCCCGCGCAGCGTCTTGACGACCTTGGCGAGCCGTTGGGTAAGGTTATCCAGCATGAAAGAGCGGCGTGCGCCTTGGGTTAAACTGAAGCCAATGATTCTAATCGAACTGCTTCCTTCCGCCCTCTACGCTGCGCTCGCCTTCTGGTTCATGCGCCCGGCGCGGGCAGGCGCACACACCGCTGCCGGTGGCGTGCGCCCGGCAGCACTGGCCGCGGCACTGCTGGTGCACGCCGCCGTGCTGTCGGTGCAGATATTCCCGGAGGGCCGCATGCGCTTCGGCGCCGGTGACGCGCTGGCGGTGATGACCTGGCTGGCGCTGGTGTTCTACTGGATAGAAAGCCTGTCGTCGCGACTCGACGGTCTGCACATGCTGGCCCTCCCGGCCGCAGCCCTGTGCGCCGCGGTGCCGGTCATCTGGCCCGGCCGGCACGACATCGGCAACGCCGACAACCTGCTGTTCCGCGCCCACTTCGTGATGGCGATGACGGCATACAGCCTGTTCACGCTGGCGGCACTGCACGCGATGCTGATGTCGGCGGTCGAGCGCAATCTGCACCGCGGTCGCCTGATCCGTCTGCTGGAGAACATGCCGCCGCTGCTGGTGATGGAAGGCCTGCTGTTCCGCCTGATCACGATCGCGTTCGTGCTGCTGAGCGCCACGCTCATTACCGGCATCGCCTTCTCGGAACAGGTGTTCGGCAAGCCGCTCGCCTTCAGCCACAAGACAGTGTTCGCCATCCTTGCATGGGTGGTTTTCGGCACGCTGCTGGTCGGACGGCACTTCCGCGGCTGGCGGGGACGGCTGGCGCTGCGATGGACGCTCGGCGGCTTCTTCGTCCTGCTGCTCGCCTATATAGGTACGCAATTCGTGCTCGAGGTCGTGCTCGGCCGCGCCTGACCGATGGATTCGATCCCACTTTCCACCCAGCTGATCGTGCTGGGTGTGCTGCTCGTGCTGTCCGGCTTCTTCTCGATGGCCGAGACGGCGATGATGGCCTCCAACCGCTTCCGCCTGAAGGCGGCTGCCCAGAGCGGCTCGCGCGGCGCGCAGCGCGCCCTCGACCTGCTGGGGCAAACGGACAAGCTGCTCGGCGTGATCCTGCTGTTCAACAACCTGGTCAATGCCGCCGCCGCGACGCTGACCGGCGTCATCGCGATCGACCTGTTCGGCGAGGGCGAACTGGCGCTGGGACTGGGCACGCTGCTGATCACCTTCATGATCCTCGTGTTCTCGGAAATTACGCCGAAGGTCGTGGGCGCAGGCTACGCGAACGCGATCGCGCCGGTGGTGGCCTTCGTGCTGACGCCGCTGCTCAAGGTGTTCTATCCGGTGGTGTGGACGGTGAACCTGTTCGTGTCGGCGCTGCTGCGCATCACGCGGCTGCAGCCGGGCAACACGGACGAGGGGCAGACGTTGTCGGCGGAGGAACTGCGCGCGCTGATGACGGAATCCGGTCACTTCATCCCGGCCGCCCACCGGCGCATCCTGATCAATCTGTTCGAACTGGAGGACGTCACGGTCGAGGACGTCATGACGCCGCGCAACCAGATCGAGGCAATTGATCTGGAGCAGCCGCTGGACGTGATCCAGCATCAGATCGCAACCAGTCATCACGGCCGCGTGCCGGTGTTCGAAGGCGACCTCGACCGCGTGCTCGGCGTGCTGCCGCAGCGGCGTGTGGTCAGCGCGCTGTCGGCCGGCGAACTGGATCAGGACGAAATCCGCGGCCTGCTGACCCGGCCCTACTTCGTGCCGTCGGCGACACCGCTATACAGCCAGCTGCAGTTCTTCCAGGAGAACAGGCAACGCCTAGCGCTGGTCGTGAACGAATACGGCGAGGTCGAAGGGCTGGTCACGCTGGAAGACATCATTGAGGAAATCGTCGGCAAGTTCACCACCGGCGTACCGGGCAGCGGACAGTCGCTGAGCTGGAACGGCGACAACAGCGTCATCGTCGACGGCGGACGCAGTCTGCGCGAGCTGAACGGCAAACTCGGGCTGGCCCTGCCACTGGACGGGCCGAAGACCTTGAACGGGCTGCTGCTCGAACACCTGCAGGACATTCCGGAATCCGGTCTGTCGGTGCGGATCGGCACTGTCGCGATGGAAATCCTGCACACCGAGGACCGCATGGTGCGCAGTGTGCGTCTGTTCAAACCACAAGACGCAGCCTGAGCAGGCACTCAAGATACGCCGGCCACAAACCGTTTACAGATCAAGCCTGAATCGTCATCATCGAAGACGACACTTCAACACCGCTCGCAGATTCCCCCTAATGCGCCATGGCCGCCACCGCTAAGAATGCACTGTCGGGTCTTGCCCGCGCGCTGGCGCAGAGCGGGCGGCTGACCGAGACCGAAGCAGAGAGCCTGACGCGTGAGGGCGCGCAGTCCGGCCACGGTTTCATCGCGCAACTGGTCGCCAGCGGCAAGATGAGCGCACGCGACGCAGCCGCCTTCGCCTCGGAAACCTTCGGCTATCCGCTGCTGGACCTCGCGCAGTACGACCCGGACCAGTTCCCGGCGGACGCGATCGACAAGAAGCTGATGCGCACCCACCGCGTGCTGGCGCTGAAGAAACGCGGCAACCGGCTGGCGGTGGCGATCGCCGATCCGTCGAACCTGCGTGCCATCGACGAGATTCGCTTCCAGACCGGTCTGGCCGTGGACCCGGTCGTCGTCGAGACCGACAAGCTCGCCACACTCGTCGACAAGCTGTCGGAAACCGTTGAGAAGGCTTTGGAATCGATCGCTTCGGTCGACTTCGATTTCGACGGTGAAATGGCGCCTGAGGAAGACGCCGCCGCCAGCAACGACGCCCAGGTCGAGATCGACGACGCACCGGTGGTGCGCTTCATCCAGAAGATTCTGCTCGACGCGATCAACGAAGGCGCCTCCGACGTCCACTTCGAACCCTACGAGAAGTACTACCGCATCCGCTACCGTACCGACGGCGTACTGCGCGAGATCACCCAGCCTCCGCTGGTGCTGCGCGAGAAGATCGCGTCGCGCATCAAGGTCATTTCCCGGCTGGACATTTCGGAGAAGCGGGTGCCGCAGGACGGCCGGATGAAATTCGTGCTGTCCAAGACCAAGGCGATCGACTTCCGCGTCAGCACGCTGCCGACCCTGCACGGCGAGAAGATCGTCATGCGTATCCTCGACCCGAGTTCGGCCATGCTGGGCATCGACGCGCTCGGTTATGAGCCCGAGCAGCGCGCCTCGCTGATGCATGCGATCGAGCGCCCCTACGGCATGATCCTGGTGACCGGTCCGACCGGTTCCGGCAAGACGGTGTCGCTGTACACCTGTCTGAACATCCTGAACAAGCCCGGCGTGAACATCTCGACCGCCGAAGATCCGGCCGAAATCAACCTGCCGGGCATCAACCAGGTCAATGTCAACGACAAGGCCGGCCTCACCTTCGCCGCCGCACTGAAGTCCTTCCTGCGGCAGGATCCGGACGTGATCATGGTCGGTGAAATCCGCGACCTCGAAACGGCCGAAATTTCGATCAAGGCGGCGCAGACCGGTCACCTGGTGCTGTCGACGCTGCACACCAACGACGCCCCGACCACGCTGGATCGCATGCGCAACATGGGCATCGCCGCCTTCAACATTGCGTCCAGCGTCATTTTGATCACTGCCCAGCGGCTGGCGCGCCGGCTATGCTCCTGCAAGCAGCCGATGGACATTCCGGTTGAAGCGCTGCTGGAGGCCGGATTCACCGAAGCGGACCTCGACGGCAGCTGGCAACCCTATGCACCGGTCGGCTGCGAGCGCTGCAAGGGCAGCGGCTACAAGGGTCGGGTCGGCATCTATCAGGTGATGCCGATCTCCGACGAGATTGCGCATATCATCATGACCAACGGCAATTCGATCGACATTGCCGCGCAGGCACGCCGCGAGGGCGTCAAGGACCTGCGCCAGTCCGGTCTGCTGAAGGTCAGGCAGGGCGTCACTTCGCTGGCTGAAGTGCTCGCCTGCACCAACGAATGAGCGACGCCGCGCGCGGTGTCGCCGCATGAGCGGACTTACCCCGCAAGGAGCTTGATTTGGCCACCGCAACCCGCCCCGTACGCAAGGACAGCGGTTCCAAGGAAACGGTCTTCAACTGGGAAGGCAAGGACAAGAGCGGCAAGCTGGTGCGCGGGGAGATGCGCGCCGGCGGCGAAGCCATGGTCCAGGCCACGCTGCGTCGCCAGGGCATCCTGGTCACCAAGGTCAAGAAGCGCAGCTTCGGCCGCGGCGGCAAGGTGACCGAAAAGGACATCACGCTGTTCACCCGGCAACTGGCGACGATGATGAAGGCCGGTGTGCCGCTGCTGCAGGCCTTCGACATCGTCGGCAAGGGCGCCGGCAACCGGGCGGTATCGAAGCTGCTGGGCGACATCCGGCTCGAAGTCGAGTCCGGCTCCAGCCTGAACCAGGCTTTCCGCAAGTATCCGCAGCACTTCGACCAGCTGTTCTGCAACCTCGTTGCCGCAGGTGAGCAGGCCGGTATTCTTGACGGCCTGCTCGATCGCCTCGCCACGTATCGCGAAAAGATCC
The DNA here is from genome assembly GCF_059552495.1 of Methyloversatilis sp. S146-33. The sequence continues at coordinate 367,784 of NZ_JCANOT010000026.1, read as the reverse complement.
TGGCGATCAAGGGCAAGATCAAGTCGGCGATGTTCTATCCGATCGCGGTCATCGTGGTCGCCATCGTGATCACCGCGGTGATCATGATTTTCGTCATTCCGGAGTTCAAGAAGGTGTTCTCGAGCTTCGGTGCTGATCTGCCGGCGCCGACGTTGTTCGTCATCGCGATATCGGACGCCTTCGTCGAGTACTCTTGGCTGATCTTCGGCGGGGCCTTCGCGGCAATCAGCGCATTCTTCTACATGCTGAAGCGATCGGTCCCCCTGCAGATCGCCGTCGACCGCCTGTCGCTCAAACTGCCTGTCCTCGGCGAGATTCTGCGCAAAGCCACGATCGCGCGCTGGGCGCGCACCTTGTCAACGATGTTCGCCGCCGGCGTGCCGCTGGTCGAGGCACTCGATTCGGTGGGCGGCGCGGCCGGCAACCATATCTACAAGATGGCCACGCGGCAGATCCAGAACGAGGTCAGCACCGGCACCAGTCTGACCGTCGCGATGCAGAACACCAATGTGTTTCCGGTCATGGTGATCCAGATGGCGTCCATCGGTGAGGAGTCCGGCCAGCTCGATTCGATGCTGTCCAAGGTGGCCGACTTCTTCGAACAGGAGGTCGACGATTCGGTCGACGCGCTGTCCAGCCTGCTCGAACCCATCATCATGGTGGTGCTCGGCACGCTGATCGGCGGTCTGGTGGTCGCCATGTACCTCCCGATCTTCAAGGTCGCCCAGTCGGTCTGACAGCGGAATCGTGAGCGGACTTGAATCGCTGGCCGGGAGCGGCCTGCTGCTGCCGCTGGTCGGCCTGCTCGGTCTGGCCGTCGGCAGCTTCCTGAACGTGGTGATCCATCGCCTGCCGATCATGATGGAGCGGGAGTGGGCGGCACAGTGCGCCGATCTGCGCAACGAGCCGGCGCCGGTGTTCGACGCGCTGTCGCTGCTGGCGCCGCGCTCGCACTGTCCCAAGTGCGGCCACAGGATCGGCGCGCTGGAAAACATCCCGGTGCTGTCCTGGCTGCTGCTGCGCGGCCGGTGCCGAGGCTGCGGCACCGGCATCGGTGTCCGCTATCCGCTGGTCGAACTGCTGACCGGGCTGCTGAGCCTGGCCTGTGCCTGGACATTCGGACCGACACTGCTGCTCATCGGCGCACTGGCCCTCGTATGGGCGCTGATCGCGCTCACCTTCATCGACCTCGATACACAGTTGCTGCCGGACAGCATTACGCTGCCGCTGATCTGGGCCGGACTGCTGCTCAATCTGGTCGGCGGCTTCACCGATCTGCAGTCGGCCGTCGTCGGTGCCATTGCCGGCTATCTGGTGCTGTGGAGCGTTTACTGGGCGTTCAAGCTGGCCACCGGCAAGGAGGGCATGGGCTACGGCGACTTCAAGCTGCTGTCCGCGCTGGGTGCTTTTCTCGGCTGGCAGATGCTGCCCGTGATCATCCTGCTGTCGTCGCTGGTCGGCGCCGTGGTCGGCATCGCACTGATCGTGCTGCGTTCGCACGGCCGCGACGTGCCGATTCCGTTCGGGCCCTATCTGGCCGCCGCCGGCGTGATCGCGCTGTTCTTCGGCGCCACGATCAACCGCACCTATCTGGGGCTGATGTAGGCATCTGCCGGGGCTTGAATCCCCAGAATGGGCGCCCCATTTCCGAAGCGCAGCGTCCGTTTCGCGCACCCGCTCCCGCCACGTGGGGGGCCGGCGATTTCCTGGCGCGAAATGTGCATGTGCAACAATGCCTTAGTCTATAATTTCGCGTTTTCTGGAGCTCGACATGCCGATCTACGGTTACCGCTGCTCGTCCTGCGGTTTTGAAAAGGACGTGATGCAGAAGATCAGCGCCGCGCCGCTGACCGATTGCCCGTCCTGCGGCGCATCGACCTTCACCAAGCAACTGTCCGCAGCCGGCTTCCAGCTCAAGGGCAGTGGCTGGTACGCCACCGACTTCAAGGGCGGCGGCTCGGGCAACAGCACAACGACGCCGAAGGCGGACACGTCCGCATCGACGGCATCCTCCTCGTCAGGCGACAGTGCTGCCGCGCCCTCGACGCCCTGTGGCGGCTCCTGCGCCTGCCATTGATGAAGCGTTACTTCATCACCGGTCTGCTGATCTGGATTCCGCTGGCCATCACAATCTGGGTGCTGGCCTGGATACTGGGCACGCTGGACCAGACCATGCTGCTGGTGCCCTGGCAGTGGCGACCGGCCCAGCTGTTCGGCTTCGACGTGCCGGGCCTGGGCGTCATCCTGACCGTGCTCATCATCGTGGTCAGCGGCGTCATCGGCCACAACATCATCGGCCAGCGCCTGCTGCGTTACTGGGAAGGGCTGCTGTCGCGCATCCCGGTCGTGAAGTCGATCTACAACGGCGTGAAGCAGGTGTCGGACACGCTGTTCTCCAGCTCCGGCGAAGCCTTCCGCAAGGCGCTGCTGGTCCAGTACCCGCGCGAGGGCAGCTGGACCATCGCCTTCCTGACCGGTCAGCCGGGCGGGGACGTGGTCAATCACCTGCCCGACCACGTCAGCGTCTACGTGCCGACCACGCCCAACCCGACCTCGGGCTTCTTCCTGATGCTGCCGCGCAGCGACGTGATCGAGCTCGACATGACGGTGGACGAAGCACTCAAGTACATCGTGTCGATGGGCGTCGTCCCGCCGGCCAGAAAACCGAAACCGCATGCGGCCGTCGTGCCCGCACTCGACAACTGAACCGGGGTTTTCCGACCCCGCACTTTCCCGGAATCACACCATGCGCACGCAATACTGCGGCCTGCTCGACGCGGGCTACCTCGACCAGACCGTCACCCTGTTCGGCTGGGCACACCGTCGCCGCGACCACGGCGGGGTCATCTTCATCGACCTGCGCGACCGCGAAGGTCTGGTGCAGGTGGTGTGTGACCCGGACCGCGCGGAAACCTTCAAGGTGGCCGAGTCGGTGCGCAACGAGTTCTGCCTGAAGGTGACCGGTCGCGTGCGCCGTCGCCCGGAAGGCACGACCAACGCCAATCTGGTGTCGGGCGAGATCGAAGTGCTGGCACACGAGGTGGAGGTGCTGAACGCCTCGGTCACGCCGCCCTTCCCGCTGGACGACGACAATCTGTCGGAAACCGTGCGCCTGACCCACCGCGTGATCGATCTGCGCCGCCCGGCGATGCAGAAGAACATGATGCTGCGCTACAAGACGGCGATGGCTTTCCGCCGCTTCCTCGACGGCCAGGGCTTCATCGACATCGAAACGCCGATGCTCACCAAGAGCACGCCGGAAGGCGCGCGTGACTATCTGGTGCCCAGCCGCGTGCACGACGGCCAGTTCTTCGCGCTGCCGCAGTCGCCGCAGCTTTTCAAGCAGCTGTTGATGGTGGCCGGCTACGACCGCTACTACCAGATCACCAAGTGCTTCCGTGACGAGGATCTGCGCGCCGACCGCCAGCCGGAATTCACCCAGGTCGATATCGAAACCAGCTTCCTGACCGAGCACGAAATCACCGCGATGATGGAAGACATGATCCGCTATGTCTTCAAGGAAGCGCTGTCGGTCGACCTGCCCGCGCCCTTCCCGCGCATGACCTACGCCGAGGCGATGAGCCGCTTCGGTTCGGACAAGCCGGATCTGCGCGTGACGCTGGAGCTGGTGGACGTCGCCGACGCGGTCAAGGAGGTCGCCTTCAAGGTGTTCTCCGGCCCGGCCAACGACCCGGCCTGCCGCGTCACTGCGCTGCGCGTGCCCGGCGGGGCCTCGCTGTCGCGCGGCGAAATCGACGGCTACACCGAATTCGTCAAGATCTACGGCGCCAAGGGCCTGGCCTACATCAAGGTCAATGACGTCAGCAAGCTGAACGAAGAAGGCCTGCAGTCGCCCATCGTGAAGAACCTGAGCCCCGAGTCGCTGGCCGCCATCATGGCGCGCACCGGTGCGCAGAGCGGCGACGTGATCTTCTTCGGTTCCGACAAGGCCAAGGTGGTGTCCGACGCGCTCGGCGCGCTGCGCCTGAAGATCGGTCACGAGAAGGGCTATGTCACCGGTGAGGCCTGGCGCCCTCTGTGGGTGGTCGACTTCCCGATGTTCGAGTACGACGAGGACGAAAAGCGCTGGAACGCCTGCCACCACCCCTTCACCAGCCCGAAAGACGAGCACATCGCGCTGCTGAAGACCGATCCGGGCAAGTGTCTGGCCAAGGCCTACGACCTGGCGCTGAACGGCTGGGAAATCGGCGGCGGTTCGGTGCGTATCCACCAGGCCTCGGTACAGGAAACCGTGTTCGAAGCGCTCAACATCGGTCCGGAAGAACAGCAGCTCAAGTTCGGCTTCCTGCTCGACGCGCTGAAGTACGGCGCGCCGCCGCACGGCGGTCTGGCTTTCGGTCTGGACCGCATTGTCACGATGATGACCGGCGCCGAGTCGATCCGCGACGTGATCGCCTTCCCCAAGACCCAGCGCGCCCAGTGTCTGCTGACCCAGGCACCGAGCCCGGTGGACGAGCGCCAGCTGCGCGAGCTGCACATCAAGCTGCGCAACACGCCGAAGGCCGACGCCGGCGCCTGAGGCCGTGATGACCCGCCCGCCTCGCCGGCTCCCGGCGCCACTGCTGGCGCCGATCCTGGCCCTGTGGCTGTTGCTGACCGGCTTCGCCTCGCCCGAGGTGGAGCTGGCGCAACTGCCGCCGGAAGCGGCGCAGACGCTGGCGCTGATCCGCCAGGGCGGGCCTTTCCCGTACAACCGTGACGGCGTCGTGTTCCACAATCGCGAACGCCGTCTGCCGATGCAGAAGCGCGGCTATTACCGCGAATACACGGTGCCCACGCCCGGCCTGAACCACCGCGGCGCCCGTCGCATCGTCGCTGGCAGCGGCGTCGACGGCGACGTGCGCAATTCGGGCGAATACTGGTACACGGCGGATCACTACCGGAGCTTCCGCCGCATCAAGGAATGAACGATGTCCGCACTGCCCCCTGATTCAATGCAGGCCCGCCTCGGCGACGCCGCCCGCAGCGGCGTGTTCTCCGCCCAGCCGACCGCCGCCGCGCGCGCAGCACGCTTTGCCGAGCCGGCCGGCCTGCTGCTGATCGGCCTCGACCTGAAAGACACTCGCGACCAGGCGTCGCTGCTGCAGCTGTTCGCCGAAACGATGGGCTTTCCCGACACTTTCGGCCACAACCTCGACGCGCTCGGCGACTGCCTCGGCGACCTGTCGTGGTTGCCGGAAAGCCGCGGCTACCTGCTGCATCTGAGCAACTGCGCCAAGCCGGTCGAGCGCTGCAAGGACGATTTCGACGCGCTGGTCGCCGTGCTGAACGACGCCGCCGACGAGTGGCGCGGCCGCGGCACGCCGTTCTGGGTGCTGATCGACCAGCCGCACACGCGTGCCCGCCCCTTTATGGCCAGCGCATGAAGCGGCCGCAGTCGGTCCTGGTGCTGATCCACAGCGACGACGGCGACATCCTGCTGATCGAGCGGGCGAAGCACCCGGGCTACTGGCAGTCGGTGACCGGCAGCATTGAGTCCGGCGAAACGCCGGAACGGGCGGCGCAACGTGAAGTCGAGGAAGAGACCGGCATCGTCGCACCAGCCGAAGCTTTCGACCGCTGGCATCACAGCAGCCGCTTCGAAATCTATCCGATCTGGCGCCATCGCTATCCGCCCGGCGTCACCCATAACACCGAGCACGCCTTCAGCCTCTGCGTGCCGCGCGACACACCGATCCAGCTGGCGCCGGACGAGCACCGCGACTGGCGCTGGCTGCCCTGGCGCGAGGCGCTCGATGCGGTGTTTTCGTGGACCAACCGCGATGCGATCCGGATGTTGACCCAGCGCAAGCGCCTGAACAGGCGGTCTTGAAATCGGTTTTTTCCAACCCTAGTTTGGGTGTACGCGGATACCCGCACCCGACATGGAAAGGACGAAACGATGAATCAAGTGACCCGCTGGGATCCTTTTGAAAACCTGTTCAAGGACTTTCGCGGCCTCGTGCTGCAGCCGGTCGATCTCGCCAACAACCCCGACGTGCCGGCACTCAAGGTCGACGTGAAGGAAGACAAGGACGCCTACACCGTGCACGCCGACCTGCCGGGCGTGGCCAAGGACGACATCCACGTGAACATCGAAGGGGCGGTAGTGTCGATCAGCGCCGAAAAGAAGCGCACGGTGGAGAACAAGGAAGGCGAGCGTGTGCTGCGTTCCGAGCGCCACTACGGCAAGGTGTCGCGCAGCTTCCAGCTCGGCCAGGACATCGACGAAGCCCGGGCCCAGGCCCGTTTCGCCGACGGCGTGCTGGAACTGACACTGCCGAAGAAGGTTGTCGCCGCCTCGAAGAAGCTCACCATCCAGTAAGCCGTTTGTACCCCGGCAAAAGCGGACACCCTGCCGGTGTCCGCTTTTTGTTTGTGCGGTGCAAGGCTAGAATCCGGCCTCATCCTTACACCTCGCCCGAGCCCGGAAAATGCCCCTGACCTCTGACCTCACCTCCGGTATCACGCCGCACGCCAAGGCCGCGGTGCTGTCCGAGGCGCTGCCCTACATCCGCCGTTTCCAGGACCGCACCATCGTCGTGAAATACGGCGGCAACGCGATGACCGACCCCGCGCTGAAGCTGGGCTTCGCGCGCGACGTGACCTTGCTCAAGCTGGTCGGCATGAACCCGGTGGTGGTGCACGGCGGCGGCCCGCAGATCGACGACCTGCTCAAGCGCGTCGGCAAGCAGGGCACCTTCATCCAGGGCATGCGCGTCACCGACGAAGAAACGATGGACATCGTCGAGATGGTGCTCGGCGGTCACGTGAACAAGGACATCGTGAACCTGATCAACCAGGCCGGCGGCAAGGCCGTGGGCCTGACCGGTCAGGACGGCTCCTTCATCCGCGCCACCAAGCTGATGATGCCGAACAAGGACAAGCCGGACGAAATGCTCGACATCGGCTTGGTCGGCGACATCGTGTCGATCGACCCGACCATCATCAACTTCCTCGACAGCGGCGACTTCATCCCGGTCATCGCGCCGATCGGCGTCGGCCCGGACGGCGAGAGCTATAACATCAACGCCGACGTGGTCGCCGGCAAGCTGGCCGAAATCCTGAAGGCGGAAAAGCTCGTGCTGCTCACCAACACGCCGGGCGTGCTGGACAAGGAGGGCAATCTGCTGACCGGCATTACGCCGCGCGACGTCGACGCGATGATTGCCGACGGCACGCTGTCCGGCGGCATGCTGCCGAAGATCGGCTCGGCGCTGGACGCCGCCCGCAGCGGCGTGAAAAGCGTGCACATCATCGACGGCCGCGTGCCGAACGCGCTGCTGCTCGAAGTGCTGACCGACGACGGCGTCGGCACGCTGATCAAGAGCAAGTGAACCCGCCCCCTGGGCCGGGCGTCGCCCGGCCCGTCCCCCGGAAGGCGTAAGACATCAGCCCTGACCCGATTCACGCGCGACGCCTGGACACGGATAGGCAGCCGGTCTGGATCTTCGATCTGGACAACACGCTGCACGACGCCAACCCGCACGTCTTTCCGCATCTGAACCGGGCGATGACCGCATGGTTGATGACGGAGCTGGGGCTGGCGCACGCCGAGGCCGACCATCTGCGCGAGCACTACTGGCATCGCTACGGCGCCACGCTGCTCGGCCTGATGCGGCACCACGGCACCCGTCCCGCACACTTCCTGCACGGTACGCACGACGTCGAGGCACTGCGCCCGGGCATCGTGTTCGACCGCGCGCTGCTGCACGTGCTGCGCCGCCTACCCGGCCGCAAGATCGTGTTCACCAACGGCCCACTGCACTACGCCGAAGCGGTGCTCGACGTAATGGGCATGAGCACGCTGTTCGACGGCATCCACGCGATCGAGCACTCGCGCTATGCGCCGAAGCCGCGGCTGAAGGGCTTCCTGCACCTGCTGCGCGACTACCGGCTCACGCCCGCACGCTGCATCATGGTCGAGGACACGGCGGCCAATCTGCGCACCGCTAAGCAGCTGGGCATGCGCACCGTGTGGATCAGCCGTAGTGCTGCCCATCACTCCTACGTAGACGTGCGACTTACGTCGGCGCTACAGCTGCATCGAATGCGCTGGATCATGAACCGCTGACGAATGAAACGGCCCGATGCAATATCGGCCGGATTCCCTGCGAACAGCCCCTCTACACCACGTCTGCGCTTCGGCCCCTGCTGAGCCACGCCCACCCGCATACCGTAAGCAGCCCGCACAGAACAAGCGTCGCCGGCTTCGGCTCCGGTACAGCCGCTGCATATGCGAACTCCACGCTTGAGAAACGATAGCTGTCCGCGGTTGCGAGAACCGAGAACGACGAAAGAGGAGCGGACGCAAACAGACCGGTAATCACCACACTCGGGAAGGGTTCCACATTCACGGCGGTACCGATCACCGCTCCGTCAGAATTGAATGCATGTACAACAGCTGAGTGAAACCGAATGCCCCCGAGATTACCGATTGCAGAAGCATTCAATCTGACGAACGCGACCGGTGCGGCAAATGAGAATGTCAGCGACTCTCCGGGGTCCAGTGTGTAGTCCTCACCGCCGACTACGCCGATTCCATTCAGATCGAGAAACTGGACGGCACTGGAACCCGTGATCTCGACCCCATCCTTCTTCCAGTTCGAAGTCTGGAACGTGCCCTTATCGTCGAAATCGATGACAACATTCGCCCCAAGAGCTGAGGCAGGCAGGACCAGGAGTGCTCCGGCGATGGCGGTCAGACGGCTTAGGCGCGATCTGTGCAATCCTATGAACTGGAGCATGAGGTGTCCTCCCGTGAACTTCGTCGAGCAAAGAGCAGTACTCGCGAAGCATAGACATCAGCGCGACAGAAATCACCCCATTATTCGCGGGCGGTCGCTGGTCTCCGATGCGCTGCCCCCATGCTGACCAGGACCTTCAAACCCGACGTACGGAAACTGTTCGACCGCCGATCGTGTTCGTGTCCACGGCCGTGCTCATCCATCTAGAAAGATCCGTCACTCCTGCAACCAGCGCGCCGCGTCCAGCGCGTAATAGGTGAGGATGCCGTCGGCGCCGGCGCGCTTGAAGGCGAGCAGCGCTTCCATCGCGGTGGCGCGCTCATCCAGCCAGCCATTGGCCACCGCCGCCTTCAGCATCGCGTACTCGCCGCTCACCTGATAGGCGTAGGTGGGCACCCCCAGTTCGCCCTTCACCCGGCGCACGATGTCGAGGTAGGGCATGCCCGGTTTCACCATCACCATGTCCGCACCCTCGGCGATGTCGAGCGCGACTTCGCGGATCGCCTCGTCGCTGTTCGCCGGGTCCATCTGGTAGGTGTATTTGTTGCCCTTGCCGAGGTTGCCGGCCGAGCCGACCGCGTCACGGAACGGGCCGTAGAAGGCCGAGGCGTACTTCGCCGAGTAGGCGAGGATGCGGGTGTGGATCAACTGATGCGCATCCAGCTCGAAGCGGATGCGGCCGACCCGGCCGTCCATCATGTCGGACGGCGCCACCACGTCTGCGCCAGCCTGGGCGTGGCACAGCGCCTGTTTCGCCAGCGCCTCCAGCGTTTCGTCGTTCATGACGTAGCCGGAGGCATCGATCAGACCGTCCTGACCGTGCGATGTGTAGGGGTCGAGCGCGACGTCGGTGATCACGCCCAGTTCGGGAAAGCGCTGCTTCAGCGCACGCACGGTACGCGGCACCAGACCTTCCGGGTTCCACGCTTCGGCCGCGTCGTCGGTCTTCAGGCCGGCATCGATGACCGGGAACAGCGCCAGCGCCGGCACGCCCAGCGCCACCGCCTGTTCGGCCACGCCGAGCAGCAGATCGATGCTGACCCGATTGACGCCCGGCATCGACGCCACCGCCTCGCTGCGGCTCGGCCCGTCGAGCACGAACACCGGGTAGATGAGGTCGTCGGCGCTGAGGCGGTTCTCGCGCATCAGGCGGCGCGAAAAGTCGTCGCGGCGCATGCGGCGCATGCGGGTCGAGGGGAAGTGGCTGGCGGAAGAGGACATCGTCTGGACCTGCGAAAACGGAAGCCGCGATGATAGTACGCGGCGCCCTCCCGCTCGCTCCGTCGCCACTTCAATTCGCGCACGAAGAGAACGGAACTTTGAAAAAGCGCCCCCGGTCAGAGCGTGCGACGGTGCGAGCCGTCACCCGCTTCACCTCCCTGAGCGGGTGCCTTGCGTGCGAGGCGTTTCGAGCCCACGGCTTCATCCCCTTTAGCCGTGGGCTTTTTCTTTTTTCAGGCCGCGGACGTGTCCGGCGGTGGCAGTGCCGCGCTCAGCCAGGGCGCGACCACCTGCTCGACCTCGTCTACGCCGGTCTTCTTCAGGCTGGAGAACAGTTGCACCGTCACTTGCTCACCCATGCCCGAAAGCTGGCGACGCACATCGGCCAGCGTGGCCGCCTGTGCGCTGCGCGTGAGCTTGTCGGCCTTGGTGAGCAGCACGTGCATCGGCTTTCCGCTCTGCGAGAACCACTGGATCATGTTCCAGTCGAGTTCGGTCAGCGGGTGACGCGAATCCATGATGAGCACCAGCCCGACCAGGCTCTCGCGCTCCTTCAGATAGCGCTCGATCAGCCCCGCCCAGGCGCGACGCACCTCGACCGGCACCTGGGCGAAGCCATAGCCCGGCAGATCGACCAGGAAGCCGCCCTTGACCAGCTTGAAGTAATTGATCAGCTGGGTGCGGCCCGGCGTCTTGCTGACGAAGGCCAGTCGCGTGTGACCGACCAGCGTGTTGATCGCACTGGATTTGCCGGCGTTCGAACGCCCGGCGAAAGCGATCTCCGGGCCGATGGGCGCTGGCAGGCCGGATGGCTTGGCAACGGAGATATGGAAGGAGGCGCCGCGGAAGAGAGAGGACAAATCAGAATCGCGCAATGCGCGCCCGGGAAAACACGGTAAAATGAGGAGTTTAGCGTATCACCGAAATTTTCCCGGACCTTTGCCCGGCATCACCGCTCAAGGAAAGTCATGCGCCACCTCACCGCTCTTGGTTTCGCCCTGTCCCTGACCCTCGTTTCGGCCAGCGCGCTGGCCTCCGAAGAAAAAGCAGCCCCGAAGGCCGACGCAGCCGCGGGCAAGACCATTGCCACCCAGGTGTGTGCAGCCTGTCATGGCGCCGATGGCAACAGCGCCATCCCGGCCAATCCGAAGCTCGCTGGCCAGCACCCGGAATACCTGTACAAGCAGCTGATGAACTTCAAGGCCAAGGACGGCAAGCCGGCCGAGCGCGTCAATGGCGTGATGGCCGGCATGGTGGCCGGCCTGTCCGATCAGGACATGCGCAACCTCGCCGCCTACTACGCCAGCCAGAAGCCGACCGGCGGCGAAGCCAAGGGCTCGCGTGAAAGCATCGAACTGGGTCAGAAGCTGTGGCGCGGTGGCGACCAGAGCAAGGGCTTGCCCGCCTGTGCCGGCTGTCACGGCCCGGCTGGCGCCGGCCTGCCGGCGCAGTACCCGCGCATCGCCGGTCAGCATGCCGACTACACCGAAGCGCAGCTGAAGACCTTCCGCGTCGGCGAACGCGCCAACGATCCGGCCAAGATGATGCGCATGATCGCGGTGAAGATGACCGACGCCGAAATCAAGGCGGTGGCCGACTACGCAGCCGGCCTGCGCTGATTCGCCAGCGTTTCGATCTCGCTCTCGGAAAAGCCCGCCTCCAGGCGGGCTTTTTCGTTGACCGGCGGCTGCAGCCGCGGCGCATCGAACGCGTTGAAAAGGTGCAGGAAGGTCGCCTCCGGCGCCAGCCCGCGCTGCGCGCACAGGTGACGGAACCAGCGGTCACCGACCGCCACGTGGGTGATCTCGTCGCTCAGCACGATGTCCAGGATGTCCAGCGCCGCCTGATCGCCGATCGCGCGCAGCTTGGCCATGATGGGCGGCGTGGCGTCCAGCCCGCGCGCCTCGAGCACGCGCGGCACCAGCGCCATGCGCACCAGCGCATCATGCGCGGTGCGGCGCGCCATGTCCCACAGACCGGCGTGCGCCGGAAAGTCGCCGTAGTCGTAGCCCAGCGTGCGCAGGTGGGTACGCAGCAGACCGAAGTGGCGCGCCTCGTCGGCGGCGACGCGCAGCCAGTCGCCCAGAAAGTCGTCCGGCAGATCGCGGAAGCGCCAGGCGGCATCGAGCGCCAGATTGATGGCGGTGAATTCGATGTGGCAGATGGCGTGAATCATCGCGCCGTGACCCTCGCGGCTGCCGATGCGGCGCGAGCGCAGGGCCGACGGTTCGACCAGTTCGGGCCTGGTCGGCCGGCCCGCGTCGTCGATCGCATGCGGCGGGGCGGCCGCCCGGTCGAAGGCGCCGCCGGCCTGCCAGTCGCGCCACAGGCTCGCCACCTGCGCACACTTCTCGTCGGGGTCGGCGCACACCAGCGCCGCGTGCAGCGCGTCGAAAATCTTTCTGCTCATTTGCGGTCTTCGGTAAGGTCTGGCGACCTGACACGGTCTGCACAGACATGAAGCCAGGAGTGTACCCATGCTGATCAAACGCCAGACGGACATCGTGCCGTCGGAAATCACCCCGCGCGCGCTGTTCGACAGCCGGCGCGACTTCATCCGCGCTGCCGGTCTGGGTGTCGGCGCCGCGCTGATCGGCGCCGGCCTGCCGGGCGAGGCGCGCGCCGCCGGCTACGGCGGTCAGTCGCTCGGACCGCTGCTGAAAAGCCCGCTGTCGACCGACGAGAAGCTGAACGACTACAAGGACATCACCAGCTACTGCAATTTCTACGAGTTCGGCACCGACAAGAGCGACCCGTCGCGCAACGCGCACCGCATGTCGACCCGACCTTGGACGGTGAGCATCGACGGCATGGTGCAGAAGCCGAAGACGCTGGCGATCGAGGACGTGCTGAAGCTGGCGCCGCTGGAAGAGCGCATCTACCGGCTGCGCTGCGTCGAGGCGTGGTCCATGGTGGTGCCCTGGGTCGGTCTGCCGCTGTCGGCGCTGCTGAAACAGGTCGAGCCGCTCGGCGGCGCGAAATACGTCGAGTTCACCACGCTGGCCGATCCGAAAACCATGCCCGGCGTGCGCAGCGCCGTGCTCGACTGGCCCTATGTCGAGGGCCTGCGCATCGACGAAGCCATGCACCCGCTGACGCTGCTGGCGGTCGGCCTGTACGGCGAGGTGCTGCCGAACCAGAACGGCGCGCCGATGCGCCTGGTCGTACCATGGAAGTACGGCTTCAAGAGCGCGAAATCGATCGTGAAGATCCGCTTTACCGACAAGGAGCCGGTCAGTTCCTGGACCCGCGCCGCCGCGCGCGAGTACGGCTTCTATTCGAACGTGAATCCGGAGGTCGATCACCCGCGCTGGAGCCAGGCACGCGAGCGGCGCATCGGCGAATTCACCAAGCGCAAAACGCTCATGTTCAACGGCTACGGCGAGCAGGTGGCGTCGCTGTACGCCGGCATGGATCTGAAGAAGCACTTCTGACGATGCGCGAGCGCGCCTTCAGCCCCGACCGTGTGCAGTTCGCCTGGATCTGGCGCGCGGTCTGGGCGGCCTGCCTGCTGCCGCTCGCGCTGCTGGTCGCGGGCGGTCTGCGCGACGCGCTGGGCGCCAATCCGATCGAGTACATCACGCGCGCCACCGGCGACTGGACACTGCGCCTGCTGCTGCTCACGCTGGCGGTGACGCCGCTGCGCCAGCTCACCGGCTGGCACTGGCTGGTGCGACTGCGCCGCACGCTGGGCCTGTACGCCTTCTTCTACGGCTGCCTTCACCTCACGACCTATGTCTGGCTGGACCAGTTCTTCGACTGGCCGGGCATCGTCGCGGACATCGCCAAGCGCCCCTTCGTCACGCTGGGCTTCGCCGCCTTCGTGCTCATGCTGCCGCTGGCGATCACCTCGACCAACGGCATGATCCGTCGCCTCGGCGGCCGCAGCTGGCAGCGCCTGCACCGCGCCGTCTACGCGGTCGGTGTGCTCGGTGTCGCGCACTACTGGTGGCTGGTGAAGAAGGACCTGACCGAACCCATCGCGTACGCGTTCGTGCTGGCCACGCTGTTCGCGTTGCGCCTGTGGCACGGCCGCCGCATGCGGCGCACGCTGGAAGCGCAGGCCGCCTGAGGCGGATGCACGGCGGCCGCCCGCCGGGCGCCGGTATCATGGCGCCCGATCCTTACACGGAATCGTCCGCGTGAACATCTTCTCTCCGCTGTACACGCGCGCCATGCAGTGGGCGCGCCACCGTCGCGCGCCCTGGTTCCTCGGCGCGATGAGCTTCGCCGAGTCGTCCTTCTTTCCGATCCCGCCCGACGTGATGCTGGCGCCGATGAGCATGGCGGCGCCACGGCGCGCGATGTTCTACGCGCTGATCACCACACTCACCTCTGTGGCTGGCGGCCTGTTCGGCTACCTGATCGGCGCCTTCGCCTTCGACCTGATCGAGCCATGGCTGCGCGACAGCCGCTACTGGGCCAGCTACGAAACCGCGCAGCAGTGGTTCGGCGACTGGGGCTTCTGGGCCATTTTCGTCGCCGGCTTCTCGCCGATTCCGTACAAGGTATTCACCATCGCCGCTGGCGCCATCTCGATGGCGCTGCTGCCTTTCACGCTGGCCTCCATCATCGGCCGTGGCGCGCGCTTCTTCCTGGTGGCCGGGTTGATGGCCTGGGGCGGCGAAAAAATGGAGGCGACGCTGCACCGCTACATCGATCGCCTCGGCTGGGCCACCGTGCTGCTGGTGGTGATCGGTGCAGCGGCCTGGAAGATGACGCGCGGCGCCTGAGCTCAGACGCGCCGGCGGGCGCTGGCGACGATGACACCAAGACCGCCGAGCAGCAGCGCCCAGCCCGACGGCTCGGGTACCGGCGTGACGCTCAGGTTGTCGATCGCCAGTGCGCTGGTCGCCGTGTAGTCGCCGACATCGACGATGCCGAAACCGAGGCGGACCGCACCGGACTGCGTGAACACGTATTCGAAGGTCGACAGGTTGCTCTCGCGACGGAGAGGCGTGGTCGGCGGGAAGGGCGCGTCCGACTCGTCGGCGATGCGGATGACCTGATCGCCGACCAGCAGGAAAGCGTAATCCGGCAGCGGATCGACATAGGGCTCGGAGGTGGCGAACAGCCAGTCGAAACGCAGCGTATCGCCGGCGCTCACCGTCAGTTCGCGCCACATCGCCGAACCTTCGTAGGCGAAGCCGTCGGCAGTATCGAGAGCCCCGGGAGCGAGACCGATGCGGCTTTCCAGCCCGTCGGCGACGCCGACCTCGACCGCAGTGATGCCGGAGAAATTGAATACGCCGGCCGGCAGCGGATCGTCGTCCACCTCGGTCAGCGAGGCGGTGGTCAGGATGTAGCCACCCTGGTTGGACACGTCGCCGGCAGTGGACCAGCCGTTCAGGTCGCCTTCGAAGCCATCCGAAAAGGCGGCTGCGCTGGCGGCACCGCTCACCAGCACGAGGCCGGCCGCGATCAGGTTGCGCACGAGGGCGTGGGTTTTCATGGTGTGTCTCCGGCGGGTATTCGGGAAAGGACTCAGTAGGCGAAGTTCTGGCCGCTCAGCTGGCCGGGCTGCACACCGCTCAGCGTGACCAGCGTGCGCGGCAGACCGGCGCCGGCAAAGCCGTCACTGTCGATCTGCACCAGCGTGCCAGCCGCGTTCGCAACGAGGCGCAGATGGCCGGACTGCTGCGGATCGCCGACGATGCCCAGGCTGGCCAGCAACGCGCGCAGATCCAGCACGTCCTGCGCCGGCGCGAAGTCGGTGATGAGGTCGGCCGCGTCGCGCATCGACTGATAGACGAAGGTGTCCGCACCGGCACCACCGGTCAGCGTGTCCGCGCCAGCGCCACCGGTGATCACGTCGTCGCCGGCACTGCCGTTCAGGCGGTCACGACCGGCCGTGCCGGCAATCTTCCTCTGCAGCGACAGCCCGATCACCACCGGGTCGTGATCCGACGACCGGTAGGCGTGCGGCGCGTACAGGTCCTGCGGCTTGAACTCGGTGTTGTAGTCGATGACGAAGGGCTCGTCGGTGTTGATGTGCCAGTGCGCGATGCCGCTGGTCTTCGCCGCCAGCGCAGGCGTGGCCAGCGCGTGGTCGAGCGCACCGCTCTCGCCGTCGAAGGTGTAGCTGTAGGCCAGATCGATGCCGGCGGCCAGATTTACCATGCCTGCCGCAGTCAGCGCATTGACCGGGTCTTCCTTCCCGTAGGCGTTCAGGTCGCCGATCACCAGCACGTCGGCGGCGCCACTGCTCGTCGTCAGTTGCTGCACGAAGGCGTTCAGCGCAGCGGCCTGCTGCACGCGCAGCGGGTTCCAGCAGCCCTGACCGTCGCCCTGGTCCGCCTCGACGCCGGCTGCATCGCCGCAGGACTTCGACTTGAAGTGATTGACGACGACGCTGAAGCGTTCGCCATTGATGGCGGCGAAGGTCTGCGCCAGCGGCGGACGGTTGTGGATGGCGGCGGTATCGCTGATCGCCGCGCCCACTGTCGTCACGCGCGCCGGCTTGTAGATCATCGCCTGGCGGATGGCATCGCCGCCGCTGCCGCCGACCGGCACGCCGACTGCGGCGTACACATTGGCGCCGTAGGCTGCGTTCAGCGCCGACACCAGATTGTTCACCGCGGTCTGGCCATTGTTCTCGATCTCGATCAGACCCACCACGTCGGCGTCGATGGCGCGCAGTGCGGCGACGATCTTGGCCTGCTGGCGCGAGAATTCGAGCGCGCTGTCGGCGCCGCGGCAGTCGCTGCGCGTACCAGACGGGAAGCACGACGCGCCGGCCTGATCGACCGTCGTGAAGTAGTTCAGCACGTTGAAGCTGGCCACCTTCACGTTGCCGCCGACCGGCGCCGGTGCGGCGGTACGCGGGTTGCTGCGCTCGAACACCGGGGCGACGGTGGGGTGGATCTTGTAGTCGCGCGGGCCGTCGCCGGCAGCGGTGATCAGGCCGTGGTCGATCACGCCGGTCAGCAGCTGCACCGTATCGCCGGCGCGCAGCGTGTCATCGGCGCCGATGAAGGGAATCGGGTTCGGATTCTGCGCAGTCGAACCGTCGTCGAGCACGATGCGGCGGCGTGCATTGGCGTCACGCAGCGCAAGCGCTTCGGCGCTGCCGGCGACGTGGCGGTTGGTCGGAATCTCCAGACGCCCGTCGGCGGACAGCGTCACCTGGCCGTAGCGCCCCTGGAAGTAGTTCTGCGACACGGTGAGCGGCGACGCGATGCGCACCAGCATGCCTTCGTAGCGCTCCAGCTCGCCGTCGAACGCTTCCGGCAGCACGACGTCGGTCGGCTGCACGCTGACGCCGCTGCCCAGCACCTGGACGGCGGTCGGCGACACCAGTTCGGTCACCGTATTGAACTCGGTCACGCCGGCGCTCAGGCGCAGCCGCTGACCGACCTGGGCGGTATTGCCCGGCGCGTAGACGAAGATGCCGTCCGAGGTGGCGACGTCACCATCACCCGCTTCGTCCTGCAGGTAGTAGCCGGACAGGCCGGGGAACACGGCGGTGACGACGCCCTCGGTGGTGACCGTCTGGCCGTTCAGCGGACTGGCGTTGCCGCTGCCCTGGATGGCCGGAATCGGCGTGATCGCCGCGGCTGTGGCGACGGTGATGTCGACCGTGCAGTCGGCGCTCTGTGCATCGTCATTGGAGAAACGCAGGCCGATGACGTAGCTGCCGGCGGCGGTACCCGCGGCGACGGTGACGCTGGCCGACGCGCTGGCGCCGTCGCCGGCGGCGGGCGTCAGCGCGCCGAGCGTGATGCCGTCCGGCAGGCTGCCGTTCAGGCTCAACGCATTGACCGTGCTGTCGGCGTCGCTGGCCGACACATTCACGCTGCCGCCCTCGCCCGCCTGCAGGCTGAGCGCGGGGCAACTGGTGACGATGGGCTGATTGACGCCGTCACCGTTGCCACCATCGACCACGATGTTGTCGATGCCCACCCATTCGTCGTTGCCCACGGCGTTCGTCGTGATGATGCGCAGCTGCAGCAGCGGCTGGTTGTCGGCCGCAGCCGGCAGCGTCACCGACACCGGCGTCACCTTGCCGGCCAGCGACGGACCTTCGGTCGCATCGGCGACGAAGGCGGCCGGCACATTGACGAAGCTGCCGCTGTTGCCGACGCGGTACTGCAGCGCCACCGGCTGGACCGCGTTGTCGGTCGAACCGTCGAGGTCGCGCAGGTCGTAACGCACCGTGATGCCGCTGCGGCCGGTGGTGTCGAGAGACAGCAGCAGGAAGGGCGCATCGGCCGTGCCGGAACCGGTCAGCGCGAGCACCGGATCAGCCAGGTGAAATTCGGTCACACCGCCGGTGGTGAAGGTGTCCGGACTGGTCTGGTTGGCATTGACGTCGATCGGGGTGCTGCCACCATCGGCGACGAGGGTCTGCGGATCGGCACCGGTAGCGCCGGTCAGCCCGTCACCGCGGTAGCCGATGACACCCGGCACGGCCGACCAGTCGTCGTTGCCGACGACGAGGCCGATGTTCGACCAGTCCTGAGCAAAGGGCAGTGTTTGCGGCGTGCTGTCGGCGAGTACCGGCTGGCTGAGCAGACCGGCTGCGGCAAGCGCGAGAACGAGGGTGCGCGGCAGCACCGGGCGAACGATAGTCGATGACATGTGGAAATCCGGTCGAGATGGCTAGCGTAGCCCAAGCACCCGCGGCATGCGGAACCTGGACACGGAAGGACATCAGACTAGAGCGTCAGCATGACCGTCGCGTGGCTGCGAAAGCCCGCTGAGATGATCCGAAGGAACTACGCCGACCGGCGTCCGAACATCGCCCACAGCAGACAGCCCGCACCCAGCGTGCCGAAGCCGAACATCCAAGCCAGCGGGACGGTCGTACCGCCAGCGAGATCGAGCGCGGCACCGAATACCAGCGGCGCGACGAAGCCGGCGCCGAAGCCACCCAGCGAGTACAGCGCCATCGCCGCGCCGCGCTGCGCCACTGGCGCGGCGTGGACCAGCCCTGCGGTGAGAGAGGCCGAATCGGCCATCACGGTCACGTTGTACAGCGACAGCAGGATGAGCAGCAGCCACCACGGCCCGCCGGCCGCGGCCCCGGCGACCCAGCACATGAGGCCGGAGGCGATCATCATCCAGACGATCCAGCGCTGGCGACCGATGCGGCTGGCCGCCTCGTTGCCCAGTATGCTGGCCGGCTGCCCCAGCAGCATGACCAGCGCCGCCGCCTCGGTCGGCGAAAGCCAGGGCGCGCTCGCCGACAGCGTCCAGCCAAACGCGATGAAGGCGACCAGCCAGGAGCGCAGGCCGAACAGTTCCCAGCAATGCACGGCATAGCCGCTGACCAGGCTGCGCACGCGCGGATGCGCCAGCACCGGACCGAAACGCGGCAACCAGCGCGCCTCGTGAGCGGCCGGCGGCGCGACGTGACCGACGCGCAACCAGACCAGCGCGGCCGCCAGCAGCGGACCGATCGCCATCAGCGCCACCGCGATGTGCCAGCCGAAGTGACGGCCAAGCACGCCGGCCAGCAGCAGCGCGGCGCTGGTGCCGATGCCGAAGCTCGACGTGTAGAAGGCGATGTGGCGGGTACCGGCATCGTGCGGCACGCGGTCGGCCAGCACGCGCAGGCCGGGCATGTAGCAACCGGCCAGCCCGGCGCCGCTGAGCGCCTGGAAGAAGGCGGCGCTCCACAACCCGTGCGCGGCGAAGGCGAAGCCGATCATGCCGAGCGCCATCAGCAGGTTGGACAGCACGAACACCCGGCGCGCGTCGACGCGGTCGGTGGCGCCGGACAGGAAGGGCACGGCCACCATGTAGCCGAAGAAGAAGGCACCGCCGATGAAGCCCGCCTCGGCGCCGCTGAGCGACCACAGCGCCGACAGCTCGGTCAGGAAGGACGGATAGGCGGCGAGGCTGGTCATGCCCAGCACCTCGGCCGCGCACATCAGCAGCGTCAGGCGCGCGGTGCCGGCGGTCGCACTCACTCGTCGCGCGATTTCAGCCAGGCCGCCTTCTGGCGGGCACGGCCGGCCTTCTTGTCGGTGCGCGCGTGCTCGCCGCCCTTGCGCATCAGCGCCGCCGTGGCCAGCGGATTACGCGGCTTCAAGGTGCGCCGCTTGCTGCTCAACCGGGCAGCCGACCTCTCGTTCATCGCCGGCCTCTGCGCTCGAACTTGATGATGGCGCGACCGTCTTCGGTCTGCTTCGGCTCGCCGCGCCAGGCGTGTCCGTAGATGATTTCCATGGTCGCCGGCAGACGGCCGTCGTCGAGCCGGCGCAGCAGTGCCGCGTCCAGCCTTTGACGCGCGCGCGGCGTCAGCAGCCCGCGCGGGCGCGCGGCCAGCGCGGCCAGGCTGCCGGTGTCGACCAGATCGCGATAGAGGTCGGCCGGCGACGCGAAGGTGAGCGTGATGTGCTCCATGTCCATCACCGGCTCGGCGAAGCCGGCCTCGACCAGCATGTCGCCGACGTCGTGCATGTCGATGAAGCGATGCGCCCGCCCGGGCAGTCCCGCCTCGACCAGTGCCGCGCGCAGTTCCTGCAGCGTGTCCGGGCCCAGCATCGAAAACATGAACAGGCCGCCGACGCGCAGCGTACGCTGCACCTCGCGCAATGCGCCCGGCAGATCGGGCAGCCAGTGCAGCGCCATATTGGACCACACCATGTCATGACTGCGCGGCGCGATCGGCAGCCGCGCGATGTCGGCCTGCACGACTGCGGTCTGGCTGCCGCCCAGCACGCCGGGCAGCCAGCGGCGCCAGCGCGGCGTGCGGGTGGCCGCCTGTGCCAGCATCGCTGCCGAGCGGTCGAGGCCGGTCATCAGCGCGTCGGGGTAGCGCGCGCGCAGCGGCTGCAGGTCGGCGCCGCTGCCACAGCCCAGGTCGAGCAGGCGCTGCGGCTTCAGCGTGACCAGATCGAGCCGCTCGGCCATCCGCCGGGCGACCTCACGGTGCAGCACCGCGGCGCTGTCGAAACGTACGGCGGCACGCTCGAAGCCGCGCGCAACCGCGCGGGCATCGAGCGCGAAATCAGGCGGAACGGACGAGGTGATTGCCGACTCCTGAGGCATTAGACGACCCTCCTGTCGCTGCGCGACACCTCCCCGAGGGAGGGCTGAGCGCCTTCGGGCGGCCGAGCGGCGCTCACGTCGAACGGATACCCAGCCGCTCGAACAGCCTGCGATCGTTCTCGGCCTGCGGATTGCCGGTGGTGAGCAGCTTGTCGCCGTAGAAGATCGAATTGGCGCCAGCGAGGAAGCACATCGCCTGCATTTCGTCGCTCATCAGCTCGCGGCCGGCCGACAGGCGGACATAGCTCTTCGGCATCGTGATGCGTGCGGCGGCGATGGTGCGCACGAACTCGAACGGATCGAGATCCGGCGTATCGGCCAGCGGCGTGCCCTCGACCTTGACCAGATTGTTGATCGGCACCGATTCCGGCGGCGTGTCCATCGACGCCAGCGTGGCGATCAGGCCGGCGCGCGCGCGGCGCGATTCGCCCATGCCGACGATGCCGCCGCAGCACACATTCATGCCGGCTTCGCGCACCGCTTCCAGCGTGTCGAAGCGGTCTTCCTGGGTGCGCGTGCCGATCACCTCGCCGTAGTAGTCGGGCGCGGTGTCGATGTTGTGGTTGTAGTAGTCGAGGCCGGCTTCCTTCAGCTTTTCGGCCTGACCCTCGCGCAGCAGACCGAGCGTGGCGCAGGTCTGCAGACCGAGGCCCTTCACCGCCGAAATCATTTCGGCCACCTTCTCGACGTCGCGGTCCTTCGGGCCGCGCCACGCCGCGCCCATGCAGAAGCGGGTGGCGCCGGCGTCCTTCGCGGCACGGGCCGCTTCGAGCACTTCGTCGATCGGCATCAGCTCCTGGCTGGTGACGCCGGTGTCGTAGCGCACCGACTGCGGGCAGTAGCCGCAGTCTTCCGGACAGCCGCCGGTCTTGATCGACAGCAGCGTGGACCGCTGGATGGCATTGGCATCGAAGTTCTCGCGATGTACCGTCTGTGCGCGGAACATCAGATCGGCAAACGGCAGTGCGTACAGCGCCTCGACCTGTTCGGTGGTCCAGCGCTGGGGCGCTTGCGAACGGGAGGACGGCGGCAGATGGATGACCTGGGTGTGCATGGGTACAAGACGGGCGCACGCGAATGCGCCGGAACGGCGAAGCCGCCATTTTCTTCGAAAACAGGTCCTTCATGTTGCAGCGCGTGATCGGAGGCACGGCGCGCCGTGTGCTTGACCTGCTGCTGCCGCAGGACTGTCGACTGTGCGGCCTGCCGGCCGGCAACGCTCTGCTGTGCGCCGGCTGCCACGACGATCTGCCGCGGCTGCCGGCCGCGCACTGCCCGGTGTGCGCGCTGCCGGTGCCGACGGCGCAGGTGTGCGGCCGCTGCCTGAAGCAGCCGCCGGCCTTCGACGCGACGCTGGCCGTGTGGGCCTACGCCGAGCCGGCGGACGGGCTGATCCACGCGCTGAAGTTCCGCGCCCAGCTGCCGCTGGCCGGGCTGTTCGCCGACGCACTGCAGTCGCTGGGCCTGCCGCCGGCCGACCTGCTGCTGGCGATGCCGCTGCATCCGCGGCGGCTGGCCGAACGCGGCTTCAACCAGTCGGTCGAGATCGGCCGCGTGCTGGCTCGGAATGCAGGGCTGCGCTTCGACGCCTTCGGCCTGGAACGCCTGCACGACACGCCGCCGCAGCGCGACCTCGCCTGGTCACAGCGCAGGCGCAATGTGCGCGGCGCCTTTGCGCTGCGCGCCGAGGTCGCCGGACTGCATGTCGCGGTGATCGACGACGTGCTCACCACCGGTGCCAGCCTGCACGAGGTCGCCCGCGTGCTGAAGGCGGGCGGCGCGCTGACGGTGACCAATCTGGTGCTGGCGCGCACGCCAAGACTGCGCGGGCGCTAGCGGACTGTCAGAGCCTGCCGTGAGGACACGCTAGCGCGCCTCGTTCGCCTGCTGGAAGTAGTCGATGAAGGCGCGCAGACGTTCCGGCATCTGTGCCCGGCTCGGGAAATACAGGTGTATCGCCGACATCGGCATCGCGACACCGGTCAGCACGGCACGCAGCGTGCCGCGCGCAAGATCGTCGGCCACCAGCGAATCCAGCGTCTGCACCATGCCCAGCCCGCGGCGCGCCAGATCGATTTCGGCGTCGGCGTCGTTGACGATGTAGCGGCCATCGACCTCGACCTCGAGCGGCCGGCCGTCGCGCTGGAATATCCAGCGCATCGTGCGACCGCTCGACGCGTAGCGGTAGCGCACGCATTCGTGGCGGCCGAGATCGTCCACCGACAGCGGCGGCGGACGCTGCGCCAGATAGTCCGGCGCAGCCACGGTGATCATGCGGTTGGGCCCGCCGATGCGCACCGCCACCATGTCGGCCTCTATCGTGTCGCTCATGCGCATGCCGGCGTCGAAGCGCTCGGCCACGATGTCGGCCAGGCCATCATCGAGCGCCAGTTCCAGTTGCACGTCCGGATGACGCACGGCGAATCCGGCCAGATGCGGCGCGATCAGCACCCGGTAGGCCGGGCGCGGCATATTGATGCGCAGCGTGCCGGTGACCCGGCCCTGCGACTGGGCCAGGCTGTCCAGCGCCGCCCCCAGTTCATCCAGCCCGACGCGCACGCCGTCGTAGAAGCGTTCGCCCTCTTCGGTCAGCGACACGCTGCGCGTCGTCCGGGTGAGCAGGCGCACCCCCAGCCGCTGTTCAAGCGTGCGCACGCTCTGCGACAGCGCCGATGCCGACACGCCCAGTTCGGCCGCCGCCCGGGTGAAGCTCGCATGCCGCGCGACGCATTCGAAGGCGCTCAGCGCCGGCAGCATGGCCGGCTCCAGTTTGAAGTTCTGCTTCATATGGCTTGAAAGATTACCCAGTCGATCTAAAAAAACAAAGCGACTATGTTTCGCACTGTGTCGTGCGCAAAGCAAGCGCACACCCTGCCCAGGTGAGCGAGCGCAACGACGCCTCGCTCCGATGCGTCGCTCGATTCGCCCGCGGGCTTCCGCGGTACGGAGGGATCCCCATGAACATGATTGCCCCCAGCACCGGCCTGAGCCGGCGCAGCTTCCTGAAGCTGGGCGCGGCCGCCGGCGGCGGCCTGCTGATCGAACTGAACCTGCCGGGCGCACGCGCACTGGCCGCCGACGGTGCCCGTTTCGAGCCGAATGCCTTCATCCGCATCGATCGCGACGGCGTGGTCACGCTGGTGATGCACAAGGTCGAAATGGGCCAGGGCACCTACACCGCCATTCCGCAGCTGATCGCCGAAGAACTGGACGTGCCGCTGGACGCGGTGCGACTGGAGCATGCGCCGCCCGATCCGAAGTACGCCGACCCCATCATCGGCGCCCAGATCACGGGCGGGTCGACCTCGATACGCGGCGCCTGGAAGCCGATGCGCGAAGCGGGCGCCACCGCGCGCACGTTGCTGGTCCAGGCCGCGGCGAAGAAGTGGAATACCGATGCTGCCAGGCTCATCACGCGCGACGGTGCGGTGATCGACGCAGCCGGCGGGCGCCGCGCCGGCTACGGCGAACTGGTGGATATCGCCGCCACTCTGCCGGTACCGGCCGCCGTGACGCTGAAGGACCCGAAGGACTTCCGCCTGGTCGGCAAGCCAGTGCGGCGTATCGACGCCGCCGGCAAGGTGAATGGCAGCGCCCGCTTCGGCATCGACGTCGTGCTGCCCGGCATGAAGGTGGCCACCGTCGCCGCTTCGCCGGTGTTCGGCGGCACGCTGGCCGGTGCCGACGAAGCGGCCGCGCTGAAGGTGAAAGGCGTGCGCCAGCTGGTGAAACTGGACAATGCGGTGGCGGTTGTGGCCGACCACATGTGGGCCGCCAAGCAGGGTCTCGCCGCCTGTGCGCCGCGCTGGAAGGACGGCGCGCACGCCAAGCTCGATACCGCGCAGATCTTCGCCCACCTTGAGAAATCGTCGGAAGGTCCGGGCGCGGTCGCTCACAAGACAGGCGATGCGGCGGCCGCGATGAAGACCGGCGCACGCCGCATCGACGCCATCTACCGCCAGCCCATGCTGGCGCACGCGACGATGGAACCGATCAACTGCACGGTGGACCTGAAAGCCGACGGTCTGGACGTCTGGGTCGGTACCCAGGTGCCGGGCATCGCGCAGGCGGTGGCCGCGCAGACGGCCGGCCTCAAGCCGGAACAGGTGCGCATCCACAACCACCTGCTGGGCGGCGGCTTCGGCCGCCGGCTGGAAGTCGATTTCATCGCCCAGGCGGTGGCCATCGGCAAGCAGGTGCGCGGTCCGGTCAAGGTCGTATGGACGCGCGAAGAGGACATCCAGCACGACATGTACCGCCCGCCCTATCTGGACCGCATCAGCGCCGCGCTCGACGCGAAGGGCATGCCGGTGGCGTGGACGCACCGCATCGCCGGTTCTTCCATTATGGCGCGCTTCTTCCCGCCGGCCTTCAAGGACGGCATCGATCCGGACGCTGTCGACGGCGCGGTCGAACTGCCCTACGTCATTCCGGCCATGCAGGTCGAGTACCAGCAGGTCGAGCCGCCGGCGGTGCCGACCGCCTTCTGGCGCGGCGTCGGCCCCACCCGCAACGGCTTCGTGGTCGAAGGCTTCATCGACGAGCTGGCGGCGGCCGCCGGACAGGACCCGGTGGCCTACCGCCGCGCGCTGATCAAGGACACCCGCACGCGCGCCGTGCTCGACCTGGCGGCGGAGAAGTCCGGCTGGGGCACGCCGCTGAAAGCCGCGGCCGGCACGCGCGCCGGCCGCGGCATCGCGCTGATGCACGTGTTCGGCAGCCGCGTCGCCCAGGTCGCCGAGGTCGAGGTGAATGCCGACAACGAAGTGCGCGTGCGTCGCGTCACCTGTGTCATCGACTGCGGCTTTGCGGTCAATCCGCTCACCGTTGCGGCGCAGATGGAGGGCGGCATCATGTTCGGCCTCACCGCCGCGCTGTGGAACGAGATCACGCTGGCCGACGGCCGCGTGCAGCAGAGCAATTTCCACGACGTGCGCATGATGCGGATGAACGAAGCGCCGCGGATCGACGTCCACATCGTGCCCAGCGCCGAAGCGCCCGGCGGCGTCGGCGAACCCGGCACCTCGGTGGCGATTCCGGCCGTGGTTAACGCGGTGTTCGCCGCCACCGGCCAGCGCGTGCGCACGCTGCCGATCGCCGGCCAGCTGAAGACCACCTGATTTCCATTTGAACTGCGGGCGCTGCCCGCGCATTCCAACCACCACCGGCGGCCCGACCGCCATCGATGAGGGCTCAACCATGGCAACGATCAATCTGAATGGCCGCGACGTCGCGGTCGACCTGCCCGACGACACCCCGCTGCTGTGGGCGCTGCGCGACGGCCTGAACATGACCGGCACCAAGTTCGGCTGCGGCATCGCCATGTGCGGCGCCTGTACGGTGCACGTCGACGGCCAGGCCACGCGCTCCTGCGTGACGCCGCTGTCGGCCGTCGCCGGCAAGAAGATCACCACGATCGAATCGGTCGGTGAAGCCAAGGTCGGTGCCGCCGTGCAGGCCGCCTGGCAGAAGCTGGACGTGGTGCAGTGCGGCTACTGCCAGTCCGGCCAGATCATGTCGGCCACCGCGCTGCTCGCTTCGAACCCGAAGCCGACCGACGCCGACATCGACGCCGCGATGAGCGGCAACGTGTGTCGCTGCGCCACCTATGTCCGCATCCGCGCGGCCATCCACGAAGCCGCCAAGTCCCTGGCCTGAGGAGCGCACAGATGAATTTCCGCATCGAGAATGCATTCCAGACCACCCGCCGCGGCTTCCTCAAGGGCGGCGCCGGACTGGCGCTGGCCATCGTCGCGCCGACCGTCGCACTGGCCGAGGTCGGTGGCCCCGGTCACGCCGGCAGCGCGATGATCGATGGCGAGTTCTCGCCGAACGCCTTCCTGCGCATCGGCACCGACGGCACGGTCACCGTGGTGTCCAAGCACCTCGAAATGGGCCAGGGTGTCTACACCGGCCTGGCCACGCTGGTGGCCGAGGAACTGGACGCCGACTGGTCGCGCGTGACGGTCGAGGGCGCACCGGCCGACGCCAAGCGTTACAGCAACCTGTTCTGGAAGGCGCAGGGCACCGGGGGCAGCACCGCCATCGCCAACTCCTACGAACAGATGCGCCGCGCCGGCGCCACCGCACGCGCCATGCTGGTGTCCGCCGCCGCGCAGCAGTGGAAGGTGCCAGCGTCGCAGATCACGGTGAAGAACGGCGTCGTGTCGCACGCCGCCAGCGGCCGCAAGGCCGGCTTCGGCGAACTGGCCGAGGCGGCGGCGCAACTGCCGGTGCCGGCCAACGTGAAGCTGAAGAATCCGAAGGACTTCACGCTGATCGGTCGCAGCGCACCGCGCGTGGACAGCGTCGCCAAGACCACCGGCCGCGCCACCTTCACCCAGGACGTGAAGCTTCCCGGCATGCTGGTCGCCGTGGTCGCCCACCCGCCGCGCTTCGGCGGCCGGGTGAAGTCGGTCGACGACAAGGCGGCCCGCGCGATCAAGGGCGTGAGCGACGTCGTCGTCATCCCGAACGGTGTGGCGGTGCTCGCATCCGACTACTGGACCGCGAAGAAGGGCCGCGACGCGCTCAAGGTCGAATGGGACGAGGCGCAGGCCTATCGCGGCAGCAGCGATGCCATCGTCGCCGACTACCGCGAACGCGCGAAGACGCCCGGGCTGAACGCACGCAACGACGGCAACGCCGAAGCCGCGCTGGCCAAGGCGGGCAAGGTGATCGAGGCGGAATACGTGTTCCCCTATCTGGCGCACGCGTCGATGGAGCCGCTGAACTGCGTCATGAAGCTGGAGAACGGCGAATGCGAGGTGTGGAACGGCGAACAGCTGCACACGGTCGATCAGTTCTCGCTGGCCAAGACGCTCGGCATCGAAGCCGACCGCGTCAAGCTGAACATGGTGTATGCCGGCGGCAGCTTCGGTCGCCGCGCCAACCCGCAGTCGGACTACCTGCTCGAAACCGCGCAGATCGTGAAGGCGATCAATGGCCGCGCACCGGTCAAGCTGGTGTGGAGCCGTGAGGACGACATGCGCGGCGGCTTCTATCGCCCGATCTACCTGCACCGCGTGCGCG
This sequence comes from Methyloversatilis sp. S146-33, assembly GCF_059552495.1. The sequence goes on along the minus strand of NZ_JCANOT010000026.1, from coordinate 339,786 downwards.
CCGCGCTCGACGCAAAGGGCATGCCGGTCGCCTGGCAACAGCGCATCGTCGGCCAGTCCATCATCGCCGGCTCGCCGTTCGAACCGATGTTGGTCAAGGACGGCGTCGACATCACCTCAGTCGAGGGCGCGTCCACACTGCCCTACGCCATTCCCAATCTGAACGTGGATCTGCACACCACCAACGCCGACGTGAAGGTGCCGGTGCAGTGGTGGCGTTCGGTCGGCTCGACCCATACCGCCTACGCGACCGAACTGTTCATCGACGAACTGGCGCAGAGCGCCGGCAAGGACCCGGTGGCCTACCGCATGGCGCTGCTGAAGAAGCACCCGCGCCACGCCGGCGTGCTCAAGCTGGCCGCCGACAAGGCCGGCTGGAACAAGCCGCTGGCACCGGCCGCCGACGGTGCTACGCGCGGCCGCGGCGTCGCCGTACATGAATCGTTCAACAGCTTCGTCGCCGAAGTGGTCGAGGTGACGGTGCAGAAGGACGGCAGCTTCAAGGTCGACCGCGTGGTCTGCGCCGTCGATTGCGGCGTGGTCGTTAACCCGGACGTGGTGAAGGCGCAGATGGAAGGCGGCATCGGCTACGCGCTGGCCGCCGCGCTGACCGGCTCGATCACGCTGAAGGACGGCGTGGTCGAACAGTCCAATTTCAACGACTACCCGGTGCTGCGCATCAACGAAATGCCCAAGGTCGAGGTGCATATCGTGAAGTCGGCCGCCGCGCCCACCGGTGTCGGCGAACCGGGCGTGCCGCCGCTGGCCCCGGCACTGGCGAGCGCGCTGCGTGCGGCGACCGGCAAGGTGATCCACACGCTGCCGATCGGCGAACAGCTGCAGGCCTGACCGGCGCATCGCGCCCGCGGGCGGCCGCTCAGGCACGCCGCCCGCGTCATGAAGGAATGGAATATGGACAGCCTTGATCTCGAAGTATTGACCCGCGCCCGCGACTGGCTGCGCGACGGCCACCGCGTCATGCTGGCGACCGTGGTGCGCACCTGGGGCTCGTCGCCGCGCCCGCCCGGCGCGCTGCTGGCGCTGCGTGACGACGGCCGCGCGGTCGGTTCGGTGTCCGGCGGCTGCATCGAGGACGACCTCATCTACCGGCTGCGCCGCGACGGCCTGCCGACCGAGGCGCACTCGGTCAGCTACGGCGTCACCGCCGACGAGGCACGCCGCTTCGGCCTGCCCTGCGGCGGCACGCTGCAGCTGGTGCTGGAACCGCTGGCCGATGCCGGTGCGCTGGACGATCTGCTGACCCGCCTGGGTCGCGGCGAACTGCTCACACGCCGCCTCGATCTGGCCAGCGGCCGCGCCACGCTGCACGCCGGCCACGCCGACCAGGCGCTGCATTTCGACGGCCACACGCTGATCAGCGTGTTCGGCCCGCGCTACCGACTGCTGCTGATCGGTGCCGGCCAGCTGTCGAGCAGCCTCGCGCGCATCGCCAGTTCGCTCGATTTCGCGGTCACCGTGTGCGACCCGCGCGAGGAATACAGCGAAGAGTGGACGGTGCCCGGCACCACGCTGACGCGCGACATGCCGGACGACGTGGTGATGGCGATGCAGCCGGACGCGCGCACCGCGGTGATCGCGCTGACGCACGACCCCAAGCTGGACGATCTGGCGCTGATGGAAGCACTGAAGTCGCCCGCCTTCTACGTCGCCGCGCTCGGCTCGCGCCGCAACAACGACGTGCGCCGCGAACGGCTGAAGGAATTCGACCTCAGCGAGGCACAGATCGACCGCCTGCGCGGCCCGGCCGGTCTGTACATCGGCAGCCGCACGCCGGCCGAGATCGCGGTGTCGATCGCCGCCGAACTGGTGGCGATGAAGAACGGCGCCGCCGCCGACAGTCTGTTGAACGTGCGGGACGCCAAGGCCGCGCTCGACATCGCGGCCGACACGCTGTCGTCGTGCACGCTCGGTCCGAACTGAATCTCGCGCCCGCCCCAGCGGGCGCGACCACGAACGGCGTACGGCCGCCGGGCAGACGGCACCCCCCTCCGTCGTCGGTCCGGCGCGCCGGCACGCCGTACCCCGGCCATCCGCCGTTCACGCAATGATCCAGGGCGTCCTGCTCGCCGCCGGCTACGGCCGGCGCTTCGACCCGAGCGGCCGCAGCAGCAAGCTGCTGGCCACGCTGCCCGACGGCCGCAGCGTCGCCTGGCACGCTGCGCACGCACTGTGCACCGCGCTGCCGGGCAGTATCGCGGTCATCCGCCCCGGCCATGAAGCGCTGGCGGCGGAACTGCGCGACGCCGGCTGCCGCGTACTGGAAAGCTGCAACGCCGAAGCGGGCATGGGCAGCGCGCTCGCATACGCGGTAGGCGACAGCGCCGGCGCCGATGGCTGGCTGGTGGCACTGGCCGACATGCCCTGGCTGCCGGTCGACACGATCCGCGCGGTCGCTGCCGCCATCGACCGGCCGGAGCGCATCGCCGCCGCGGCCTGCGACGGCCAGCGCGGCCACCCGGTCGCTTTCGGCGCCGCACACGGCGCGGTACTGGCTGCGCTGCACGGCGACAGCGGTGCGCGCGAGCTGCTGCGCACGCATCCGGTACAGCTGATCGAAGCCGGTGACGACGGCGTGCTGCGCGACATTGATCTGCCGGAACATCTTCAGCGCGTGCGCTGACACAATTGTTTCACCCGCACCCGGCATGACAGATGCACAGCGCACGGTGTAGGCTGCGCACGTCGACGCGCACACGACGCGCGGCAGACCCAGACGACGAACGAGAACGCGGCGCCAAGGCCACCGCGCATTCCGGAGCACGGCCATGAACGACACGGTTTCATTCGAAACCCTGGATGACGACAGCGGCGGATCGCTGACCGCTCAGATGCAGTGGTTGCACGGGCGCGTGCGTCAGCATCACCCGCAGGTACACCGCATCGCCATCACGCTGTACGACGCGCGCCACGACGTGCTGAAGACCTATGTGAACAGCAGCGACGTGGCCGATCCGCTGTCGCTGTACGAGCGGCCGCTGGCACAGGTGCCGTCGCTGCTCGAACTGGCCGGCAAGCGCGAATCTCGCGTCATCCACGATTTCACCCAGCTGCCGCTGCCGCACGGCGAACACACCGCCTGGCTGCTGGCACACGGCTATCGCAGCAGCTACACGGTGCCGCTTTACCAGTCGGGTACGCTGCTCGGCTTCCTGTTCTTCGATTCGCGCAAGCCGGGTGCCTTCGACGGCCGGCTGCCGGACGAACTGCAGATCTACGTTCAGCTGTGCCGGCTGTCGGTGCTGAACGTGTTCAGCCTGTCGCACGCGGTCGAAGGCATGGTGAAGGTGGCGCGCGGGCTGGCGCATCTGCGCGACATCGAAACCGGTCGCCATCTCGACCGCATGTCCAGCTACAGCCGGCTGATCGCGCAGCGCGTCGCCGCGCACTTCGGTGTCGGCGACGAGTTCATCGAGCACGTGTATCTGTTCTCGCCGCTGCACGATATCGGCAAGGTGGGCATTCCGGACAGCGTGCTCCTGAAACCCGGCCGCCTGACCCCGGACGAGCGGCTGGCCATGCAGGGCCACGTCGAACTGGGCGTGCAGCTGATCGACGAGGTGATGCACGAAGCGGGTCTGGCGGCAACACCCTACCTGTCCATCCTGCGCAACATCGTCAGCCACCACCACGAGTGGCTGGATGGCAGCGGTTACCCGCGCGGCCTGCGTGGCGCGGTGATCCCGCTCGAAGCGCGCATCGTCGCGGTTGCCGACATCTTCGACGCGCTGACCTCGGAGCGACCGTACAAGAAACCGTGGCGCAACGAGGACGCGCTGGCCGAACTGCGTCGCATGGCCGACGACGGAAAGCTGGACCCGGTCTGCGTCGATGCGCTGGCGCAGTCGGCCGAGGAATTGCGCGCGATCCAGGCCCTGTTCGGGCTGGACGACTGACGGCGGCGCGGCATCAGCGTCACCAAGCCGGCATAGAATCCGGCCATACATTCAGGGGCGGGACCGGATGAAAACCTCCACTAAACATCGCCGCCCGGTCGCCCAGCGACTGTTGCGCGCCCTGGTCGCCGGCATCGTCGCGGCCGTCACCCTGCTGGTGCTGCTGATCGCCATCGCCTGGCTGCTGCCGGACGCCACGCGCAGCGCGCCCGCGCAGGCCCTGCTCGACGCGCCCCCCGCCATCGACGAAAGCGGCAATGGCGCGCTGCTGCTCGAAGGCCTGCGCGCGCCGGCCGGCAGCGACAGTGCGGCCTTCGGTCGTGCGCGGCTTGCGCACGCGCGCGAGCACTTCGCCCGCGCCGACGCCGGCCCGTATCAGCCGCCCGAACTGCCGGCCGACGCCTTGCCGCTGCCCGACACGCAGGCGCTGTGCGATCCGGCGCACGGCGCCTGCGTCGAGCGCTGGCTGGCGCAGGCAGCGCAGATCGTCGCGCTGTCCGACGCGCACCGCGCCGCGCTCGACCGGCTGGACGCCATGGTCGCGCAGCCGCGCTTCCAGGCGCAGATGCTGGCGCACCCGGACGCCCCGCTCACCGCCTACGGTCCGCTTGCCGGTCTGCTGCGCCTGAGGCTGGCCGAGGCGACGGTGGCGATGGAGAACGACGACAGCGCACGCGCGCTCGACATCCTGGCCGCGCAGACCGGCTTCCTGCGCCGCCTGCTGGCCGCCCCCGACGCGTCGCTGATTCAGAAGATGGTCGGCACCAGCCACCTGCGCGTGCATCTGACGGTGCTGGGCGAATGGCTGCATCGCTGGCCGGATACGGTTACGGACGCAGCACAGCTCGCGCCGCTGCTGGCCGACGCCAGCGACGCCGAACTCGATCTGCGCGGCGCCATCCGGCAGGAAGCGAGCTGGATGGCCGCCACGATGAACGCACTGCCCAGCGGCCGGACGGACGCCGTGTTCGCCGACGGCAAATCGCCGTCGCTGCTCGAACAGCTGCTGCTGCCCGCCTTCTACAAGCGCGACGCGACGCTCAACGACTGGGCGACGCACGCGGCAGCGCTCGACGCTGCGCTGGCTGGTCCGCACGACGCGCGGCTGGCGGCGATGCAGGCGCAGAACCGCACCTTCCTGCAGGACGCGGCGGACTACGGCGACCTGTCGCGCGCGCTGCACAACCCGGCGGGCCGGCTGCTGCTGACACTGGCCACCACCGACTACGGCGACTACCTGCTGCGCCTGTATGACACGCAGGCGGTGGGCCGCATGGTGGCGCTGCAGGCCGCGCTGATCCGCGACGGCGTGCGCGCCGGCGACATCCCCGGACGTCTCGTTGTCGGCACGCCGGCTTCGCCACAGCGCATCGGCTACGACGCGACGGCGCACGCACTGACGTGGGCACCGCTGGGCAGCCAGGGCATCGTGCAGAAGCTGGACGGTGGCCTCTACATCGCCAGGCTGCCGCGCTGATCAGCGCGGTACGCCACCCGCGCGCGCCAGCGCCTGTTCCAGCGTATCCCGCGCCTCCGGCGCGTCCGGCTCGCGTGCCAGCCACAGCTGCGCGTGCTGCGCCAGCGCGTCCCAGCGACCTTCGTGTTCGTACTGCACCGCCTGCAGGAAGGGCAGACGCGCATCGGTGGCGTCGGCCCAGAACGGGCGCGCGTCTGCCGTCTTCGGTTGCACGCCGCGCGCCAGCACCTCCGGCACCCAGTCGGCCGGAATGGCAAAGAACATGCTCTTGTCGCTGCTCAGCTTGTAGAAGGTGAGAATGCCGACCAGCCGCCCTTCGGCGTCGAACAGGCCGCCGCCCGAGGCGCCGGCGGCGAAGGCGGCGCTGCCGCGCAGTACGCGGCTGCCGTCCATCCCGTACAGCTGGCGTACCTCACCGAGGTCGTAGGCGAAGCGGCCGCCGGTGAAGCCGAGGCTGAACACCACGTCCTTCTTGCGCACCTGGCTGGCCGGAATCAGCGGCGCCGCGCGCGTGGTGATGATGTCCGACTTCAGGATGCACAGGTCGCGCCGCCAGTCGGCGGCGACCAGCGATACCTGCAGCGCCTCGCCGGTCTGCACGACGACCGCGTGCGTGGCGTCGTTCAGCACGTGGCAGCTGGTCGCCAGCAGACCGGGGCCGACCATCACCGCCGAACCGCTGGACGTGCCGCGCTCGCTCTTGGCGTACAGCTGGAACACGGTGCGCGCCGCCACCGGCACGCGGTCGAGCAGGCCGGGCGGTGCGTCGTCGCTGGCCGCAACCGGCACGACACAGAAGAGCAGCAGCGCCAGCAGCGGCGCGCACAGTCTGCAGACAGGGGTCGGACAGGTCATCGAAGCTCCTCGCAATCGGCGTAGGCTGTGGTGTTCGGCACACGTCGTGCTTTGTGTCGGCAAAGCGGTGGCCGGTTCCGGCCGTGCCGCGATTTTTGACACGTCCTCATGCACACCCCGACACCAGACGCCGGCAGCGACGCCGGCTGGCAAGCCCGCATCGCGCTCGGCTATCGCGCACTTGACGGACGCACCGTGCTGGCGCGGCGCGAGCACAGCGGCCCGCTGCGCGTGCAGAAGCCGCTCTATCCGGAGGGCGACGCGGTCTGCCATACGCTGCTGCTGCACCCGCCGGGCGGCATCGCCGGCGGCGACGCACTGCAGGTCGAACTCGACGCCGGCCCCGGCGCGCACGCGCTGATCACCACGCCGGGCGCCACCAAGTGGTACCGCAGCGCCGGTCCGCAGGCGCGCTCGGACCTGTACCTGCGCGTCGGCGCGGGCGCTGTCGTCGAATGGCTTCCGCAGGACGCCATCGTGTTCGACGGCGCGCGAGCGCAGGCGCGCAACCACATCGACCTGGCGAGCGACGGCCGCTTCATCGGCATGGACCTGTGGTGTATGGGCCGCACCGCCAGCGGCGAACGCTTCGAGCGCGGCGAACTGGCACTGGACACCCGCATCACCCGCGACGGCCGCACGCTGTGGCTGGAACAGGCGCGACTCGCCGCCGGCGCGCCACTGCTGCAGTCGGCCGCCGGACTGGCCGGCGCACCGGTGTTCGGCACGCTGATCGCCGCCGGCATCGACGCCGACGCCACACTGCTCGCCGCCTGCCGCGCCGTCCCCGCACCACAGGGCCAGTCCGGCGTGACCCGGCTGCCCGGCCTGCTGCTCGCCCGCTACCGCGGCGACTGCACGCAGGCGGCGCGGGCATGGTTCGTGCATCTGTGGGCGCTGATACGGCCGGCCATGACCGGCCGAGCCGCGCAGACGCCGCGCATCTGGAACACATGACGGGCACACGCACAGAAGAAAAAATGGAACTGACACCGCGCGAGAAGGACAAGCTGCTCATCTTCACCGCCGCCCTGCTGGCCGAACGCCGGCGTGCGCGCGGGCTGAAGCTCAACTACCCGGAAGCGGTCGCCTACATCACCGCCGCCATCATGGAAGGTGCGCGCGACGGCCGCAGCGTGGCCGAACTGATGAGCCACGGCACGACGCTGCTCAGCCGTGACGACGTCATGGAAGGCGTAGCCGAGATGATTCCGGACATACAGGTGGAAGCCACTTTCCCGGATGGCACCAAGCTGGTCACCGTTCATCACCCGATACCGTGAGAGCCGCCCATGAGTGACGACGACATGGAACTGGCGCGCCGCCTCGCGCGCTTCAAGCTGGGCGTGCGGCGCAGCCTGGGCGAGTCGGTAAACCTCGACGCGTTGCGCACCGATCTCGATTACCGCACGCGCACGCTGGCCGACATTGAGGAGCGCGCCGATGACGAGGAACTGCTGGTGAGCCTGCTGCTGGTGCGTGAAATGCTCGATCGCCGCGGCGATGCCGAAACGGTGAGCGACGGCACCAAGGCCGGGCGCGATTACCGTTTTGGTGCGCGTTCGGGCTGACGGGCGCGGGAAGGAACACGATGATTCCAGGACAGATGCAGGTCGCCGACGGCGACATCGAACTGAACGCCGGCCGTGACACCGTCACGCTGGACGTGCGCAACAGCGGCGACCGGCCGGTGCAGGTCGGATCGCACTATCACTTCGCGGAAACGAATGACGCGCTGCTGTTCGACCGCGCCGCGGCGCGCGGCTTCCGTCTCGATATTGCGGCCGGCACCGCGGTGCGCTTCGAGCCGGGACAGATGCGCACGGTAAAGCTGGTCGCGCTGGCCGGCGAACGCAGGGTTTTCGGATTCAAGGGACGGGTACAGGGCCCGCTCGACACACAGGGAGAACAGCAATGATGCAGGCACTGATGACTTTGGCACTGGCATGGAGCAGCGTCGCGTGGGCCCATCCGGGCGAGCACCACGGCAACGTCGGCGACGCGCTGCTGCACCTGATGAGCGAACCGGACCACGTGGCGCTGCTGATCGCGGCAGCGCTCATCGGCGGCCTTGGCGGGCTGATGATGCGCCGGCGCGCGAAGGCCGCACGTCGCATGTTCAAGGACTGATCGACGCATGAGCACGCGCATCAGCCGGCAGGCCTATGCGGAAATGTTCGGCCCGACCACCGGCGACCGCGTGCGGCTGGCCGACACCGAGCTGTGGATAGAGGTCGAGCGCGACTACACGGTCTACGGCGAGGAAGTGAAGTTCGGCGGCGGCAAGGTGATCCGCGACGGCATGGGCCAGAGCCAGCGCTGCGCGGCGGAGGTGATGGACACCGTCATCACCAATGCGCTCATCGTCGACCACTGGGGCATCGTCAAGGCTGACATCGGTCTGAAGAACGGCTTCATCGCCGGCATCGGCAAGGCCGGCAATCCGGACATCCAGCCGGCGGTCACGCTGGTCATCGGCCCGGGCACCGAAATCATCGCCGGCGAAGGCATGATCGTCACCGCCGGCGGCATCGACAGCCACATCCACTTCATCTGCCCGCAGCAGATCGAAGAGGCGCTGATGTCCGGCGTCACGACGATGCTGGGCGGCGGCACCGGCCCGGCCACCGGCACCTTCGCCACCACCTGCACGCCGGGCCCGTGGCACATCCACTCGATGCTGGCCGCGGCCGACGCCTTTCCGATGAACCTCGGTTTTCTCGGCAAGGGCAACGCATCGCAGCCGGCGCCGCTGCGCGAACAGATCGAGGCCGGCGTGATCGGCCTGAAGCTGCACGAGGACTGGGGCACCACGCCGGCGGCGATCGACACCTGCCTGTCGGTGGCCGAAGAGATGGACGTGCAGGTCGCCATCCACACCGACACGCTGAACGAATCGGGCTTCGTCGAAACGACGATGGACGCGTTCAAGGGCCGCACCATCCACACCTTCCACACCGAAGGCGCGGGCGGCGGTCATGCGCCGGACATCCTGCGTGCGGCCGGTCTGCCCAACGTGCTGCCGTCATCGACCAATCCGACGATGCCTTACACGGTGAACACCATAGACGAGCACCTCGACATGCTCATGGTGTGCCACCACCTCGACGCCGCCATCGCCGAGGACGTGGCCTTCGCCGAAAGCCGCATCCGCCGCGAGACGATCGCGGCGGAGGACATCCTGCATGACCTCGGCGCCTTTTCGATGATGTCGTCCGACTCGCAGGCCATGGGCCGCGTCGGCGAAGTGATCATCCGCACCTGGCAGGCGGCGCACAAGATGAAGATCCAGCGCGGCACGCTGAGCGATCCCGAGGGGCGTTCGCCGGCCGCCGACAATTTCCGCGTGCGCCGCTACATCGCCAAGTACACGATCAACCCCGCGATCACGCACGGCATCGGCCACATCGTCGGCTCGGTCGAGCCGGGCAAGCTGGCCGATCTGGTGCTGTGGCGCCCGGCCTTCTTCGGCGTCAAACCCAGCCTGATCCTCAAGGGCGGCATGATCGCCGCCGCCGCGATGGGCGACCCGAACGCCTCCATCCCGACACCGCAACCGGTGCACTACCGGCCGATGTTCGGCAGCTACGCCGGCGGCCTGAAGACCTCGCTCACCTTCGTGTCGCAGGCGGCGCTGAACAACCCGGCCGTACGCGACCTGGGCCTCGCCAAACGACTGGAACCGGTACGCAACACGCGCACCATCCGCAAGTCCGACATGGTGCTGAACGGCTGGCAGCCAGAGATCGACGTCGATCCAGAAACTTACGAGGTACGCGCCGACGGTGAGCGGCTGGTGTGCGAGCCGGCCGCCGCGTTGCCGATGGCGCAGCGCTATTTCCTGTTCTGAACAAGGGGTCTCCACCCCACCCGACATGCTGCTGATCGAAACCTTCGCGCCGGCCGACGCCGTGCCGGCCGAAACGCTGACACTGAACTTCGAACTGCGCGCCAAGTGCAGGCTGCGCACGCGCCTGGATTCGGGCGAGGAGGTCGGGCTCTTCCTGCCGCGCGGCACGATACTGCGCGGCGGCGACCTGCTGGCCGGCAAGGACGGACGCGTCGTTGCCGTGCGCCCGGCGCCCGAGCGGGTGATTGAGGCACGCAGCGCAGACGCGCTGCTGATCGCGCGCGCCGCCTACCACCTCGGCAACCGCCATGTCGCGGTCGAGGTGCAGCCCGGTCTGCTGCGGCTGGCAACCGACCACGTGCTGGCGCAGATGCTGGTCGGCCTGGGCCTCGACGTGCGCGAGACGCTGGCGCCGTTCGAGCCGGAGGCCGGTGCCTATGGCGGTCACCCGGCCCACCACACGCACGCCCATGCGGAAGAGACCGGCGCCAAGCTGCACCTGTTCGCGGGCGGCGCATGAATCCGCTCGCGCTGGTGCGCCTGCTGCAGCTGGCCAGCCCGACGCTGCCGGTCGGTGCCTTCAGCTATTCGCAGGGGCTGGAATGGCAGGTCGATTGCAGCGCCATCCGGACCGAAGCGGACGCCGGCGACTGGATCGCTGCAGTATTCGACGCCGGCATCGCCTCGTTCGAACTGCCCTTGCTGGCCGCGCAGATGCGCGCCTGGGCCGCCGACGACATCGCGGCGGTGCTCGACCTGAACGACGACTATCTGGCCAGCCGCGAGGCGGCCGAGTTGCGCGCCGAGACGGTGCAGATGGGCTATTCCTGCCTCCAGCTGCTGAAGGCGCTGGCGGAATGCAGCGCGGTCGCGGCACGACTTGCGGACATCGGCGACGTCGCCTTCCCGACTGCCTGGTCAGGCGCCGCGGTGGCGCTCGGTGTGCCGATCGAACCGGCGCTGACCGCCTGGGCCTGGGCCTGGGCCGAGAATCAGGTGATGGCGGCGATCAAGGCGGTGCCGCTGGGTCAGACCGCCGGCCAGCGCCTGCTGATGACGCTGGGCGAGGACATCCCGCCGCGCGTGGCAACCGCGCTGACGCTGCCGCGCGAGGACTGGAGCAATTTCGCGCCCGGCCTGGCGATCGCCAGCAGCCGGCACGAAACGCAGTACTCACGGCTGTTCAGATCATGACCACGGTCGCACCGCACGCCACCTGCCGCGCCCACAATCCGGGCACGACTGCACAGTCGACGATCCGGATCCGCATTTTCGATGAAAGGCTGACACCATGACCCCATCCACTCCCCGCCCGCCGCTGCGCGTGGGCATCGGCGGCCCGGTCGGCTCGGGCAAGACCGCGCTGACGCTGGCGCTGTGCCGCGCGCTGCGCGACCGCTACAACATCGCTGCCGTCACCAACGACATCTACACCGAGGAGGACGCGCAGTTCCTGGTGCGCAACGAGGCGCTGCCGCCGGAACGCATCATCGGCGTCGAAACCGGCGGCTGCCCGCACACCGCGATACGCGAGGACGCGTCGATCAACCTCGAAGCGGTGGCGCGTCTGAGCGCGCGTTTTTCCGGGCTGGAAGTGATCCTGATCGAATCCGGCGGCGACAACCTCGCCGCGACCTTCTCGCCCGAACTTTCCGACCTGACGCTGTACGTGATCGACGTCGCCGCCGGCGACAAGATTCCACGCAAGGGCGGGCCCGGCATCTGCAAATCGGACCTGCTCATCATCAACAAGATCGATCTGGCGCCCATGGTCGGCGCCTCGCTGGAGGTGATGGAGCGCGACGCGCTGAAGATGCGCGGCGAGCGGCCCTTCCTGTTCTCCAACATGAAGACCGGTCACAACCTAGACGCCATCATCGCCTTCATCGAGCGCGAAGGCATGCTGGGGGCGCAGCCGGCCTGACCGACGTCATGCCGCCGCCTGTGGTTGCGGCTACACTCGCGCAACTTTCCCAACGGGCGGCGGCGTGAAAATCATCATTCTCGGAGCAGGTCAGGTCGGTTCGTCAGTGGCCGAGAACCTGGTGTCGGAGGCGAACGACATCACCGTGGTCGATACCGACATTCCGCGACTGCAGGCGTTGCAGGACAGGCTGGACCTGCGGGTGGTCGTCGGCAATGCCGCCAGCCCGCACGTGATGCGCCAGGCCGGCGCCGATGACGCCGACCTTCTGATCGCGGTCACGGCGTCGGACCAGACCAATCTGTGCGCCTGTCGCATCGCGCAGACGCTGTTCAACCTGCCCACCCGCATCGCCCGTCTGCGCTCGATCGACTACGCCGACTACCCGCAGCTGCTGGACGACAATAACTTCGCCGTCGACTTCTCGATCTGCCCGGAACAGGAAGTCACGGATTACCTGAAGCGGCTGATCGCCTTCCCTGAAGCACTGCAGGTGATCGAGTTCGCGCAGGGGCGGGTGTCCATGGTCGCCGTGCGCGCAGTCGGCGGCGGCCCGCTGGTCGGGCGCCAGATCAAGGCGTTGCGCGAGCACCTGCCCGACATCGAAGCGCGCATTGCCGCCATCTACCGGCGCGACACCGCCATCATTCCGGACGGCGACACGGTGATCGAACCGGGCGACGAGGTGTTCTGCCTGGCCGCAACCGAGGACATCCGCGCGGTGACCGCCGAGCTGCGCAAGCTGGACAAGCCGATGCGCCGCATCATGATCGCTGGCGGCGGCAATATCGGTTACCGGCTGGCCACCTCGCTGGAGAACCGCTACGAGCTGAAGCTGATCGAGCACTCGCGGCCCCGTGCCGAATTCCTGTCGAGCAATCTGCACAAGACCCTGGTACTGGCCGGCGACACGACGGACGAAATGCTGCTGGAGGCGGAAAACGTCGACGACATGGACCTGTATCTCGCGCTGACCAACGACGACGAGAACAACATCATGTCCTCGCTGATGGCCAAGCGCATGGGCGCCCGGCGCGTGGTGGCACTGATCAACCGCCGCGCCTATGTCGATCTGGTGCAGGCCGGCACCATAGACATCGCCATCTCGCCGGCCCAGGTGTCAATCGGCTCGCTGCTCGCCCACGTGCGCCGCGGCGACGTGGTGGCGGTGCACAGCCTGCGCCGCGGTGCAGCCGAAGCACTGGAACTCGTGGTCCATGGCGACCGCAAGACCTCCCGCGTGGTGGGGCGTCGCATCGAGGAGATCGGACTGCCGCAGGGCGCGATGATCGGCGCCATCGTCCGCCAGTCCGGCAAGCCCGTCCAGGTCGAGGTGACCGACCTCGCGGTGCGCGAAACCCACCAGCAGGTGATCATGCCGCACCACGACACGGTGATCGAACCGGAAGACCATGTGATCGTGTTCTGCTCGAACCGCCGGCTGGTGGCGCGCGTCGAGCGGCTGTTTCAGGTCGACTTCGGGTATCTCTGATGCTGCACGTCGTCAACGTGCTGGGCCGCCTGCTGGCGGTGTTCAGCCTCACCTACCTGGCGCCGATCGCCTGCTCGCTCATCTTCCACGACGGCATGCTGTGGCACTTCATCGACGGCATGGCGATCAGCGCGGCCGGCGGGATACTGCTCTATGTCGGCACCCGCCGCCATTACCGCGAACTGAAGCCGCGTGATGGCTTCCTGCTGGTCACGCTGTCGTGGATGCTGATGTCGGCCATCGCCGCCGTGCCGCTCATGCTGTCCTACGACAGCATGAGTTTCACCGACGCCTTCTTCGAAACGATGTCGGGCCTGACCACGACCGGCGCCACGGTGATGACCGGGCTGGACCACGCCCCGCAGTCGGTCAACCTGTGGCGCCACCTGCTGAATTGGATAGGCGGCATGGGCATCATCGTGTTCGCGGTCGCCATCCTGCCGCTGCTTGGCGTCGGCGGCATGCAGTTGTACAAGGCCGAGGCGCCGGGGCCGATGAAGGACGGCAAGCTCACAGCGCGCATCGCCGACACCGCCAAGGCGCTCTACCTGGTCTATTTCGGCATCACGGTCATCTGCGTGCTGTCGCTGCGCGTCGCCGGCATGGACTGGTTCGACGCGCTCTGTCACGCCTTCGCCGCGATGGGTCTGGGCGGGCTGTCCACGCGCGACGCCAGCGTCGGCGCCTTCGATTCACCGTGGATCGAGGGCGTCCTGAGCTTCTTCATGCTCGTCGCGGCGATGAACTTCGCCACCCACTTCCTCGCCTTCCGCGGCCGCTCGTTGCGCGTTTATGCGCAGGATTTCGAGGCCCGCGGCGTGCTGATCGCCTGTATTGGCAGCAGCGTGCTGCTGGCGGCCTATCTGGTCGAACAGGGCACGTATGCCAGCTACTGGACGGCCCTGCGACATGTGAGCTTCAATCTCATCTCGATTGCAACCGACTGTGGTTTCGTCAGCACCGACTACGCGCAATGGCCGTTGTTCGTGCCACTGTGGATGCTCTTCCTGTCCAGCATCACGGCCAGTTCGGGATCGACCGGCGGCGGCATCAAGATGGTGCGCACACTCATCCTGATCGGCCAGGCGCGGCGCGACATGCTCAAGCTCATTCATCCGAACGCCGTACGGCCGCTCAAGGTCGGCACAACGTGCGTGTCGGACACGGTCGCCCAGTCGGTGCTGGGCTTCATCTTCCTGTACTTCATGAGCATCGTGCTGCTCACCTTCGTGCTGCTGCTGTCCGGGCTCGACTTCATGTCCTCGTTCACCGCGATCATCGCGATGATCAACAATGCCGGCCCCGGTCTCGGCGTGGTTGGCCCGGCTGGCAACTATCAGGGTCTGTCCGACTTCCAGACCTGGGTGTGCAGCTTTGCCATGCTGCTCGGCCGCCTGGAGGTGATGTCCATCCTCATCATCTTCACCCCGGGTTTCTGGCGCAAATAGGTCCGATCGTCGCCTGCCCGGGCAGGCAGGCGGGCGCATCGGCTATCCTTGCGCCCTGCACTTCAAGGATTTCCCATGTCCGCACTCCGCAACGACACCTTCCTGCGCGCGCTGCTGCGCCAGCCCACCGACTACACGCCGATCTGGCTGATGCGCCAGGCCGGCCGCTACCTGCCCGAGTACTGCGCGACCCGCCGTCGCGCCGGCAGCTTCCTGCAGCTGTGCAAGTCGCCGGCCATGGCCTGCGAAGTGACGCTGCAACCGCTGGAGCGCTTTCCGCTCGACGCCGCCATCCTGTTTTCCGACATCCTGACGGTGCCGGACGCGATGGGTCTGGGCCTGTATTTCGCTGAGGGCGAAGGCCCGAAGTTCGAGCGCCCGCTGCGTTCGGAAGACGCGATCCGCGCGCTGGCCGCGCCCGACCCCACCGCCGAACTGGGCTATGTCATTGATGCGGTGAATGAAATCCGCCGCGCGCTGGACGGTCGGGTGCCGCTGATCGGCTTCTCAGGCAGCCCGTGGACGCTGGCCTGCTACATGGTCGAAGGTGGCGCCTCGGACGACTACCGGCACCTGAAGACGCTGATGCTGGATCGCCCGGAACTGCTGCACCACATGCTGTCGGTGACCTCGAAGGCGGTGACCGATTACCTGAATGCGCAGATCGAAGCCGGTGCGCAGGCAGTGATGATTTTCGACTCCTGGGGCGGCGCGCTGTCGGCGCACGGCTATCGCGAATTCTCGCTCGCCTACATGCAGCGCATCATCGCCGGCCTGAAACGGGAAAAGGACGGCCAGCGCGTGCCGGTCATCATGTTTACCAAGGGCGGCGGTCAGTGGCTGGAGGCGCAGGCCGAAGCAGGCGCCGACGCGCTGGGCCTGGACTGGACCACCGATATCGGACTGGCCCGCCAGCGGGTCGGCGACAAGGTGGCGCTGCAGGGCAATTTCGACCCGACCGCCCTGTTCGCGCACCCGGAGGGTATCCGCGGCGAGGCGCGCCGCATCCTCGACAGCTACGGCAATCACCCGGGCCATGTGTTCAACCTCGGCCACGGCATTTCGCAGCACACGCCGCCGGAGCACGTAGCCGCGCTGGTGGAGGAAGTTCATCGCCACAGCCGCGCCCTGCGGGCAGGCTGAACGGGGCAGCCGGCAGGTTCCGCCGGCTTATTCCGCACAGTTCGGCCACCGCAAGGGGTTGACTTATGCACAGTCGGCCGCTCAGGCCGACTACAAGCCGAAGGGCCGGTCCACTACAAGAGCCCTCCGCGCAAGTCACTGATAAGCAAGGAAGTATTTTTTTCTTGACGCCTGGCGGAAAATTTGGTGGCCGTTGATGTCCGGTTCGTGACGGACGGACACGAAGTTTCCCACAAAGTTATCCACAGCTTTTGTGGCACTCAAAACCTTGCCGGATGAGTGCGTTGCGGACACAAGCACCCAGTCTTGTTGAACGACATGCCGCAAGTCACTGAATCCATTAAAAGCCCGCATCAGCGCTTGGAAAGCACCGCAGCAATTCTGCCGTCGCATCTGTTGCAGGTCGCGCTTTCGCGACCGATTCCCACGCTGTTCGACTATGACGCCTCGGCCTTTCCCGATGCCGAACCGGGACAGCGCGTGCGTGTGCCCTTCGGCCGCAGCGAACTGTGGGGCATCGCGTGGGGCTGGCGCGAAGCGGGCGAGGTCGACGCGGCGCGCATCAAGCCGCTGCTCGACATCGACCGCGGCAGCCCGCCGCTGCCGGGCACCTGGCGGGCGCTGGTCGAGTTCGTCGCCCACTACTATCAGCAACCGATAGGCGAAGTGGCGGCGATGGCGGCACCGCCGGCCATCAGCGCCACCCGCGCCGAGCGGGCCAACCGGCGTTTCCGTGCCACCCCGGCCGGCACCGCCGCGCTCGACACGCTGCCGGCGCGCGATGTCCGGCGCAAGCTGATCACCGCGCTGACCGAGGCCGGCGACCTGAACGAGGCGGAACTGCGCGCGCTGTCATCGCGGGCCGCCGTCGCCCTCGAACGTCTGCTGACCGACGGGCTGATCGAGCCGGCGCTGCCGCAGGCGCCGGCCGAAGCCGCCCACGTGCTCAGCGCCGATCAGGCCGCGGCGCTGGCCGCCCTGCAATCGACCGCGGGCTACGCCGCCAGCCTGCTGCACGGCGTGACCGGCAGCGGCAAGACCGAGGTCTATCTGCGACTGATCGAGGACCAGATCGCCGCCGGCCGGCAGTGCCTGCTGCTGGTGCCGGAAATCGCGCTGACGCCGCAGTTGCATGCGCGCGTTGCCGCCCGCTTCCCGCGCGCCAGCCTGCACGTGATGCACAGCGAAATGAGCGACGGCGCCCGCGCGATGGCCTGGGCGGCGGCGCAGTCTGGCGAGGCGGACATCCTGCTCGGCACCCGGCTGGCGGTGTTCGCGCCGCTGCCGCGACTGGGCTGCATCGTGCTCGACGAAGAACACGACCCCTCCTTCCGCCAGACCGAGGGCGTGCGCTATTCGGCGCGCGATGTCGCCATCTGGCGCGCCCGCAACGAGGACGTCCCCATCGTGCTGGGCAGCGCCACGCCGTCGCTGGAGACGCTGCGTCACGCGATCGACGGGCGCTACCGCTGGCTCAGGCTGACCACCCGCGCCGGCAGCGCCCGCCTGCCCGAGGTGCATCTGGTCGACACGCGGGTGTTCCGCGCCACCGACGGGCTGAGCCAGCCCATGCTGCGGGCCATCGACAGCCGGCTGGCGCGCGGCGAACAGACGCTGCTGTTCATCAACCGCCGCGGCTACGCGCCGGTGCTGAGCTGCCCGGCCTGCGGCTGGGCGGCCGGCTGCACCCAGTGCACCGCCAACCTGGTGCTGCACGCCGCCGACCGCCGGTTGCGCTGTCACCACTGCGGCGCCGAGGGCCCGGTACCGCAGGCGTGCCCGAAATGCGGCAACCAGGACATCCAGGGCTACGGCCGCGGCACCCAGCGGCTGGAAGAAACGCTGGCCAGCCGCTTCCCGACCGCACGTCTGCTGCGCATCGACCGCGACAACGTCCGCGGCCGCGAGCACTGGCAGGAACAGCTGGGCCTGATCCGCCGCGGCGAGGTCGATCTGGTGGTCGGCACCCAGTTGCTGGCCAAGGGCCACGACTTTCCCGGCATCACGCTGGTTGGCGTGATCGGCGCCGACGCCTCGCTGCACGCCGCCGACTTCCGCGCGCAGGAGCGGCTGTTCGCGCAGCTGATGCAGGTCGGCGGCCGGGCCGGCCGGGCCGACACCGCCGGCGAGGTGCTGATCCAGACTGCGCAGCCTGAACACCCCTTGTTCGCGGCGCTGAAGGCGCACGATTTCGACGGCTTCGCGCGTAGCCAGCTGGCGGAACGCGCCGCGCTCGGCCTGCCGCCGCACGGCTTCCAGCTCATGCTGAGTGCCGACGCACCGGAACTGCAGGCCGCCCTCGACTTCCTCGAAGCGGCCCGCCGCGCCGCGCTGGCACTGAACGTGGACGGCGTGCAGATCTACGACGTCGTGCCGATGCGCATGGTGCGCCGCGCCAACCGCGAACGCGCCCAGCTGGTGGTCGAGTCGCGCAGCCGTCCGGCGCTGCGCGCGCTGCTGCTGCCCTGGGTGGCCAACCTCTACCGCCTGCGCGTCGCCCGCGGCCTGCGCTGGCACGTGGACGTGGACCCGGTGGAGGTGTGATCGCGCTTGCCGCGGCGGCCAATCTCGGTTCTCATCCGCGCTCTTCCCCTGGCGAACACCCATGAGAGCCGACCAGACCCTCGTTGCCCGCAGCCTCGCCCGTTCCCGCACCGTCGCCCAGACGCTGATCGCAGCCGGGCGGGTGCGCGTCGCCTCGGGCGCCGGCTGGACCGTGGTGACCAAGCCGGCGCAGGACATCCCGGACGGTGCCGAACTGCAGGTCGAGGTGTCGGACGACGACCGCTATGTGTCGCGCGGCGGGCTGAAGCTGGCCGGGGCGCTCGACCGTGCCGGGCTGGACGTCGCCGGCCTCACCTGTCTCGACGTCGGTCAGAGCACCGGCGGCTTCACCGACTGCCTGATCCAGCGCGGCGCCGCGCGGGTGGTGGGCGTCGAGGTCGGCCACGGCCAGCTCGATCCGCGGCTGCGCGGCGATCCGCGCATCGTCTGCATCGAACACCTGAACGCACGCACGCTGGACGCCACGGCGCTCGGTATACATATGGCGGCCGGCGGCTTCGACCTGCTGGTGTGCGACGCCAGCTTCATTTCGCTGACGCTGCTGCTGCCGCAGTGGCCGGCGCTGCTGGCGCCCGGTGGACGCGTGCTCACGCTGGTGAAGCCGCAGTTCGAACTGGGCCCGGATGCACTGGGGAAAGGCGGCATCGTGCGCGATGCGGCACAATACCCGGCCCTGGAGGTGCGCATGCGGACGTTTGCCGAAGCAAACGGTCTCAGCGCACTGGATTACTTCGACAGCCCGATCAAGGGCGGCGACGGCAACCGCGAATTCTTCCTGTACGCGGCCCGGCGCGACGCGACCGACCACCATGACTGACAACCCCACGCGCATCTGCAGCGTCGAATTCTTCCCGCCGGCCACCGAAGAGGGTGCGGAAAAGCTGCGCGCCACGCGCCGCCAGCTGCGCCAGCTCAACCCGTCCTTCTTCTCGGTCACCTACGGCGCCGGCGGCACCACGCGCGATCGCACACTCGAAACCGTGCTCGAAATGAAGGCCGAAGGCCTGAACGCGGCGCCGCACCTGTCGTGCATCGGCTCGACCCGCGACAACCTGCGACAGACGCTTGAGCGCTACAAGGAAGAGGGCATCCACCATATGGTGGCGCTGCGCGGCGACCTGCCGTCCGGCGTGGTCGATCCGGGCGATTTCCGCTACGCCAACGAACTGGTGGAGTTCGTCCGACAGGAAACCGGCGACTGGTTCCACATCGAAGTGGCCGCCTACCCGGAAGTGCATCCGCAGGCGCGCAACGCGGCCAAGGACCTGCAGAACTTCGTGCGCAAGATGAAGGCGGGCGCCGACTCCGCCATCACCCAGTACTTCTACAACACCGACGCCTACTTCGCCTTCGTCGACGACGCGCGCGCGATGGGCGTCGAGGCGCCGATCTACCCGGGCATCATGCCGATCGCCAATTTCTCGAAGATCGCGCGCTTCTCGGAAGCCTGCGGTGCCGAAATCCCGCGCTGGATGCAGCGCAAGTTCGAAGGCTTCGGCGACGACGCCGCCTCGGTCAAGGCCTATGGCCTGGACGTCGTGACCACGCTGTGCGAGCGCCTGCTGGCCGGCGGCGCACCGGGCCTGCACTTCTACACGCTGAACCAGGCGGGCCTCACCTCGACCATCTGGCAGCGGCTCGGCCTGTAATTTCACCCGCGACCTCTCCCGGAGAACGGCATGCGCATCTTTTCCGTCCTCGCCCTGCTGCTGGCGCTGTTCGGCGGCTACACCTGGCTGGTGCTGAACTGGAGCTATTCCACCGGCGAACGTGCCGGTTACGTGCAGAAATTCAGCAACAAGGGCTGGTTCTGCAAGACTTGGGAGGGCGAACTCGCGATGGTCACCATGCCCGGCACGCTGACCGAGAAGTTCGAGTTCTCGGTGCGTGACGAGAAAGTGGCACAGAAGCTGAACGAAAGCATGGGTCAGCGCGTATCGCTGCATTACGCGCAGCACATCGGCGTGCCCACCTCCTGCTTCGGCGAGACGCAGTACTACGTCAGCGACGTGCGCGTGGTGGAGATGCCGGACGCCGAGCGCCGCGCTTTCGAAGCACCGCCGGCCGTACCGGCCGTCGCGCCGCCGCCACCGGCAGCCCCCGCCCAGTGAGCCGTTCGCCGCGCAGCCTGGCCTTCCTGCTGGCGGGCCTGTCGGCCATCGGTCCGTTCGCGATCGACACCTACCTGCCGGCTTTTCCGGCGATCGGTGCCGATCTGGGCGCGACCAAGCTCGAAGTGCAGCAGTCGCTCACCATCTACCTCGGTTTCTTCGCGCTGATGACGCTGTGGCACGGCGCCGTCGCCGACGCGCTGGGCCGGCGGCGCGTCGTGCTGTGGTCGCTGGTGATGTTCTTCCTGACCTCGGTCGGCTGCGCGCTGGCCACGCAGATCGAGCACCTGTGGATCGCCCGCGCGCTGCAGGGCATGTGCGCCGGCGCCGGCATGGTGGTCGGCCGCGCCGTCGTGCGCGACCTGTTCGAGGGCGCGCAGGCGCAGCGCCTGATGAGCACGATACAGTTGCTGTTCGCGCTGGCGCCAGCGGCCGCGCCCATCATCGGCGGCTGGGTGTTCGGCCTGTTCGGCTGGCGCGCGGTGTTCTGGTTTCTTGCCGCCTACTCGGCACTGATGTGGCTGCTCTGCCTGCTGCGGCTGCCGGAAACGCTGGACCCGGATCACCGGCGCAGCCTGCATCCGGTCAAGCTGGCGCGCGATTACGCCCACATGTTTGCCCACCCGGCGCTGCTGGCGCTGGTGATCGCGGTGTCGATGAATTTCGCCGGTTTCTTCCTCTACGTGATGTCGGCGCCGGTGTTCCTGATGGAGCACCTGGGCGTGTCGCCCCAGGGCTTCGCCTGGCTGTTCGGCCCGACGGTGGCCGGCATGATGACCGGCTCCTGGCTGGGCCGCCGGCTGGCCGGCAAGATGGCGCCGCAACTGCAGCTCAAGATGGCGTACACCATCATGCTGGCGGCCGCCTTCGGCAACGTGATGCTGAATGTGCTCACCCCGGCCAGTCTGCCCTGGGCGGTGCTGCCGATCGCGCTGTACAACATCGGCCAGGCGCTGGCCATGCCGATACTGTCGCTGCTGGCGCTGGAGTTGTTCCCGCGCGCGCGCGGCATGGTGTCGTCCTGCCAGGGTTTCGCGCAGTCGCTGACCAACGCGATGGCCGCCGGCCTGGTGGTGCCGGTGCTGTGGGGCGAACCGCTGCATCTGGCCGCCGGCATGGCCGCTTTCGTCTTCGTCGGCTGGCTGGCCTGGCTGCGCTACCGGAGCGTGCACGCATGAGCGACAAACGCTACCAGGTACGCAGCCGCAGTGAGCACAACTTCTGGCAGCACGAGGTGTTCGACAGCACGACCGGCCTGGCCGTGCTGGAACCGAACACCGACCTGTCCTGGTGTTTCGACGGTGCCGCGCTGCTCGAATCCGGACTGAGCATCGACGAGACGCTGGAACTGCTGGCAGTGCGACCGGTGATCCGCCAGTGCGGCTGCTGAACCGCCGGCCCGCCACGCCTACCCATTAGGGATTACTCCCTCCTGAGAATTGCCGCTCGCCGTGGCCGCCCCGAATAATGCACAGGCCGGCGCACCGACGTGCGTCACCTATCGGGAGAGAACAATGAAAGTGGTGGTGGCCTACGACGGTTCGAAACACGCGCACAAGGCGATCGATCAGCTGCAGATCCTGAACGGTCCGCTCGATGCGGTCATCGTGTCGGTGGTACGCGGCCCCGCGCTGGGCATACGCGGTACCGCGGTGGAAGTGGACCAGGCCGAGATCGACCACGCGCGCGCAGCACTCGACAAGGTGGCGGCCGAACTGGCGGCTCGCGGCGTGACCGCGCGCACCCGGCTGGCGATGGGCGAACCGGCCGACGTCCTGGTCGATATCGCGGAAGAGGAGAACGCCGAACTGATCATCCTCGGTACGCGTGGCCTGAGTCTGGCCAAGCGCATCGTGATGGGATCGGTCAGCAGCAACGTGCTGCACCACGCGCCGTGTGCGGTGCTGGTGGTGCGCTGAACCGGCAGGCGACTTGCTGTCGTGGTCGCGGTCTTCTGACCGCGACGCGGCGGTTGCGGTCCGTCGGCTCCGATCCAGGGTGCTGTCGGGGTCAGAAGACCCCTCCCACACAATCCCGGCTCAGGCTCGGATCGTGGATCGGGCGCGCCGCCCCTGGACGCCGGGTCACACCAGATCGAGTCCCGAAGTCACGTTCAGGTTGCGGTCCTGCGCTTCCTTGCTGTTCAGCTTGATCTGC
Organism: Methyloversatilis sp. S146-33; assembly: GCF_059552495.1. Next base: position 316,851 of record NZ_JCANOT010000026.1, on the reverse strand, counting down.
AGGCGCAGATCGTTGACCGAATCGGCGTTGCGCAGCGCGTCCTCGTAGTTGATGCGACCGGCTTCGTAGAGGTCGAACAGCGCCTGGTCGAAGGTCTGCATGCCCAGTTCGCGCGAGCGCTTCATCACGTCCTTGATCTCGCCCACATTGCCCTTGAAGATGTGATCGGCGATCAGCGGCGAATTCAGCATCACCTCGATCGCCGCCGCCCGACCCTTGCCTTCCTTCAGCGGCACCAGACGCTGGGAGATCATCGCCCGCAGATTCAGCGAAAGGTCCATCAGCAGCTGTTCCCGCTTGTTTTCCGGGAAGAAGTTGATGATGCGGTCGATCGCCTGGTTGGAGCTGTTGGCGTGCAGCGTAGCCAGGCAGAGGTGGCCGGTCTCGGCGAACTGGATCGCGTGCTCCATCGTTTCGCGATCGCGGATCTCGCCCATCAGGATCACGTCCGGCGCCTGCCGCAGCGTGTTCTTCAGCGCGATTTCCCAGTCCGCCGTGTCGAGCCCGATCTCGCGCTGCGTTACCACGCAGTTCTTGTGGTCGTGCACGTACTCGATCGGGTCCTCGATCGTGATGATGTGGCCGTAGCTGTTGGTATTGCGCCAGTCGACGAGTGCGGCGAGCGAGGTGGTCTTGCCGGTGCCGGTTCCGCCGACGAAGATGACCAGACCGCGCTTGGTCATCGCCACATCCTTCAGCACCGGCGGCAGGCCCAGTTCGTCCAGCGTCGGAATCTTGGCGTTGATGGTGCGCAGCACGCAGCCTATCTTGCCCTGCTGCACGAAGGCATTGACGCGGAAGCGGCCGATGCCGGCCGGCGAGATCGCGAAATTGCACTCCTTGGTCGCCTCGAATTCGGCCGCCTGGCGGTCGTTCATGATGGCGCGCGCCAGTTCGGCCGTGTGCTGCGGCGTCAGCGACTGGTTGGACTGCGGCACGATGCGGCCGTCCACCTTGATCGCTGGCGGAAAACCGGCGGTCACGAACAGGTCGGACCCGCGCTTGGTCACCATCAGGCGCAGCAGGTCGTACATGAATTTGAGGGCCTGATCTCTTTCCATCTGCGCTCTCCGCGGCGGTTGTCGTTGTCAGTGTAGCGGCAGGCGCGGCACTCAGCCGGCGAACATGTCCTTGTTTTGCGCACGGGTGCGCGCTTCGGCCGGCGAAATGACGTTGCGGCGCACCAGTTCCTGCAGGTTCTGGTCCAGCGTCTGCATGCCCAGGCTCTGACCGGTCTGGATGGCCGAATACATCTGCGCGATCTTGTTCTCGCGGATCAGGTTGCGGATGGCCGGCGAGCCCACCATGATTTCGTGCGCGGCGACCCGGCCGGTGCCGTCCTTGGTCTTCAGCAGGGTCTGCGAAATGACCGCGCGCAGCGACTCGGAAAGCATGGCCCGCACCATTTCCTTTTCCTCGGCGGGGAACACGTCGACGATACGGTCGATGGTTTTCGCCGCACTTGAGGTGTGCAGCGTGCCGAACACCAGGTGGCCGGTTTCGGCGGCGGTCAGCGCCAGCCGTATCGTTTCCAGGTCGCGCATTTCGCCCACCAGGATCACGTCCGGGTCTTCGCGCAGCGCCGAGCGCAGCGCGTTCGAGAAGCTCAGCGTGTGCGGCCCGACTTCGCGCTGGTTGATCAGGCAGCGCTTGGATTCATGCACGAACTCGATCGGGTCTTCGACGGTCAGGATGTGGCCGTACTCGTTCTCGTTGATGTAATCGACCATGGCCGCCAGCGTGGTCGACTTGCCGGAGCCGGTCGGGCCGGTCACCAGCACGATGCCGCGCGGCGTGTTGGCGATGTCCTGGAAAATCTTCGGCGCCTTCAGGTCCTCCAGCGTCAGCACCTTGGACGGAATGGTCCGGAACACCGCGCCCGCACCACGGTTCTGCACGAAGGCATTGACCCGGAAACGCGCCAGATTGGGCACCGCGAACGAGAAGTCGGCTTCAAGGTGCTCTTCGTACACCTTGCGCTGGGTGTCGTTCATGATGTCGTAGATCATGCCGTGCACATCCTTGTGCTCCATCGGCGGCAGATTGATCCGGCGCACGTCGCCATGCACGCGGATCATCGGCGGCAGACCGGCCGAGAGATGCAGGTCGGACGCCTTGTTCTTGACGGAAAACGCGAGCAGTTCGGTGATGTCCATGACGGGCCTCGGGCAATGAATGGGGTGTTGTGCCGAATATAATTCGAAGAAATTCAGGGCATTATGATGAGCATTTCAGACAACCTGCAAGCAATTCGCCACCGTATCGCCGACGCCGCCCGCGCCTGCGGCCGCGACCCCGCAGACATTCTTCTGCTGGCGGTGAGCAAGACCAAGCCGGATGCGGACATCATCGCCGCGCATGCGGCCGGTCAGACCGCCTTCGGCGAGAACTACGTGCAGGAAGGCTGCGACAAGGCGCAGCGCCTCGGTGAGGCCGGCCTCGCGCTGGACTGGCACTTCATCGGCCCGCTGCAGAGCAACAAGACGCGTCAGGTCGCGACCTGGTTCGACTGGGTGCATTCGGTGGACCGCGAGAAGATCGCCGCGCGGCTGTCCGAACAGCGCGACCCGCATCGGCCGCCGCTGAACCTGTGCATACAGGTCAACGTCAGCGGCGAGGCCTCGAAGAGCGGTGTCGCTCCGGCCGAGGTCGCCGCGCTGGCCGACGCCATCGCGTCGCTGCCGCGACTCGCGCTGCGCGGCCTGATGGCCATTCCCGAACCGACCGATGATGTCGCCCTCCAGCGTCGCCGTTTTGCCCATTTACGGCAGTTGAAGGACGATCTGAACGCGCGCGGACACTGTCTCGACACGCTGTCGATGGGCATGTCACAGGATCTCGAAGCGGCGATCGCCGAAGGCGCCACCATCGTGCGCGTCGGCACGGCGCTGTTCGGGGCACGGGGCTGATCGACGAAAGTTGCGGACATGGAAGTCGCGACCGCTAACATCCGCCTCACCGGTGCCCGCCGGTACCGCCCTTCCCGGTTCGAACCGCCCCACCCGGATGTCTGCCGATGATTCACGTTTACACGCTGCAGGACGGCCGACTCACCCGCGTCGCCGAAGCGCTGCACGACGCAGTGCCCGACCAGGACATCGTCTGGATAGACGCGCTCGATCTCGACGGTGACGAGGAGCGATGGCTGCAACGTCGCTTCCGCATTGACGTCGAGGCGCCCGATGACGATGCCGACATTGAGGCCAGCGCGCGGGTGTTCGTCGACGCGCAGGGCAATCTGAACCTGCGCGCCGATTTCCTGATCGGGCGCGGTCACGAGTACGTGACCGAGGCGCTGCGCTTCGTGATCGGCCCGCACATGCTGATCAGCCTGCACGACGACGAACTGCCCATCATGCGCCTGCTGCGCATGCGCAACCGCGCGCAGCCGGGCAAGCTTGCGCAGCCGACCGACATCCTGATCGAACTGTTCGCGCTGGACGTCGAACAGTCCGCCGATGCACTGGAACACATCTACACCGAACTGGAATCGGTCAGCGCCCGCGTGCTCGGCGAGCAGCGCGGTTCGGACGACGCGGCGGCCGACAGCATCACCCGCATCGCCCGCAACGAGGACCTGAACGGCACCATACGGCGCAATCTGATGGACACGCGTCGCGCGCTGTCCTGGCTGATGCGCGAGCACCGGCTGGGCAAGGCGCAGACCGACAAGGTGAAGCAGATCCTGCGCGACATCGAATCGCTGGACGGCCATACCGCCTTCATTTTCGACAAGATCAACTTCCTGATGGACGCCATCATCGGCTTCATCAACCTGAACCAGAGCAAGGTGGTGAAAATCTTCTCGGTCGCATCGGTCGCCATGCTGCCGCCGACGCTGATCGCCAGCGTCTACGGCATGAACTTCGCGCACATGCCCGAACTGGGCTGGCGCTGGGGTTACCCGTTCTCGCTCGGCCTGATGGCGCTGAGCGTGGCCTTGCCCTTCTGGTACTTCCGCCGCAAGGGCTGGCTGAAGTAGCGGCGGGCCAGGAAACGAACGCACCCGCCCGGCAAAGTTAAACTGTCGGACCGCACAGCCACCTCTCCTCTCCCGTGCCCATCCACGACTACCTGATCCACCCGACCATTTCCCCCATCGCCTTCGAGATCGGCCCGCTGGCCGTGCGCTGGTACGGGCTGATGTATCTGGTCGCCTTCGTCGCCTTCATGCTGCTCGGCCGCGTGCATGCGAAGCGGCTGGCGGCGGCCGGTGCGCCATCGCTGGATGCGAAGCAGATCGACGACCTGCTGTTCTACGGCGTGCTGGGCGTGGTACTGGGCGGGCGACTGGGCTATGTGCTGTTCTACAAGCCGGCCTACTACCTCGAACACTGGACAGAAATCCCGGCCATCTGGTCGGGCGGCATGAGCTTTCACGGCGGCTTTCTCGGCGTGCTGGTGGCCGTCGCGCTGTTCGCGCGGCGCGCCAACTGGCGCTTCTTCCAGCTCACCGATTTCATCGCACCGCTGGTGCCGCTGGGCCTGGCGGCCGGACGCATCGGCAACTTCCTGAACGCCGAACTGGTGGGCCGGGTCACCGACGTACCCTGGGCGATGATCTTCCCCACCGTGGACATGCTGCCGCGCCACCCGTCGCAGCTCTACCAGTTCGCTGGCGAGGGGCTGGGGCTGTTCGTGCTGCTGTGGTGGTTCTCGCGCCGTCCGCGACCGATGGCGGCGGTCAGCGCGATGTTCCTGATCGGCTATGGCGGCTTCCGCTTTCTTGCCGAATTCGGCCGCGAACCGGATGACTTTCTCGGCCTGCTGGCCGGCGGACTGTCGATGGGCCAGTGGCTGAGCCTGCCGATGATCATCGCCGGCATCGCGATGATGATCGTGTCCTACCGACGCAACACAGGAGTGAATACATGAGTCGTCCTTTCCGCATCCTCGGCCTGCAGCAGATCGCCATCGGCGGTCCCGACCGCATGAAGCTGCGCCGCCTGTGGGTTGACCTGTTCGGCCTCGGCCTCGAGGGTGACTTCACCTCGGAACGCGAGAACGTGGTCGAGGACATCGCGGTGCTGGGCAGCGGCCCGCACCGGGTCGAGGTCGATCTGATGCAGCCGCTCGATCCGTCGAAGAAACCGCGCGTGGACGAACCGCCGCTGAACCACATCGGCCTGTGGGTGGACGACCTGCCGACCGCGGTCGAATGGCTCACCGCGCAGGGCATGCGCTTCACGCCGGGCGGCATCCGTCGCGGCGCCGCCGGTCACGACATCGTGTTCATCCACCCCAAGGGCAACGAGGATTTCCCGCTGTGCGGCGAAGGTGTGCTGATCGAACTGGTGCAGGCGCCGCCGGAGGTGATTGCGGCGCTGGGGTGAATCGGCGCCCGGGTACATCGGCGCAGTCGTCTGGAACGGGAGAGCGTCGCGGCGATGCCCGGGCCGCATCGCGAGCAAGCCCGCTCCCATGAACGTCGCGGCGGCTCTATACCGCCGCCCCTTATTCCAGCAGCGCGTTGACCGCCTCGATTTCCGGCTCTGCCAACTGGCCGGCCGCCGCCTTCAGGCGCAGCTGGGCGAGCAGCGTGTCATAGCGCGCCTTGGCGAGGTCACGGCGGGTGACGTAGAGCTGCTGCTGCGCGTTCAGCACGTCGATGTTGATGCGCACGCCGACCTCGTAGCCGAGCTTGTTGGCATCGAGCGAGGACTGTGACGACACCTGCGCGGCGCGCAGCGCAGCGGTCTGGGCGATGCCGTTGGCCACGCCCAGCCAGGCCTGACGCGCCTGCTGCGCGGCGTTGCGCCGCGCGAAGTCGACTTCGGCGCGGGCGCGGTCGAGCAGGTGGGCCGATTCGCGCACGCGCGATTCCTGCCCCAGGCCCTGGAACAGCGGTACCGACACCTGCACGCCGACGGTACCGGTCGTGCTCTCGTTGTTCAGCGGCGCACCAGCGAAAGTGATGACCGTCTTGTTCTGACCGTAGGTCGCGACCAGATCGACCGTCGGGTAGTGGCCAGCGCGCTGACGCTCGATATCGCGGTTGGCGATCTCCTGGTTCGCCAGCTGCGCCAGCACCGTCAGGCTCTCGGTCTGCGCGCGATCGACCCACTCCTCCATGCGCGCCGGCTCCGGCAGCGTGAACGCGACTTCGCTGCGCAGACCGCGCAGCGCCTCGGGTGCGCGGCCGGTGATCACCGCCAGCGCGTGCCGCTTCACCTCGATGTCGCTGCGCGCGGCGATTTCCTGCGCGGTGGCGAGATCGAAGCGCGACTGCGCCTCGTGCACGTCGGTGATGGTGACGGTGCCCACCTCGAAGCTCTTGCGCGCCAGTTCGAGCTGCTCGGAGGCGGCTGTCTTCTGCGCGACGATGGAGGTGAGCACGTCCTGCGCGTACAGCAGGTCGAAATAGGCCTGCGCGGCGCGCAGCAGGGTGTCCTGCCGCGCCTGCGCGAGCTGGGCGTCGGCCGCGGCAACCTGCAGCTTGCCCTGTTCGAACTGCACCCAGTTGGCCCAGCGGAACAGCGGCTGGGTCAGCTGGAAGCCGAAGTTGTGCGAGTTGTACTGCGTGCTGCGATCAACCGGCTTGCTGATCTCGACGTCGTTCCACTGCGTCGTACCGTTCAGCGTCAGGCTGGGCAGCAGGCCAGCGCGCGCCTGCGGCAGCTTTTCCGAGGTCGCCTCGCGCTGCGCACGCGCCGACTGGAACTGGGCATCGTTGGCCAGCGCCGCTCGCGCAACGGCCAACAGGTCTTCAGCCGCCAGCGCGCTGGTCGATGCCAGCAGGCCGGCGATCAGTGCAGCCGTCCGCGAAAGGCGCATCGCTCAGTACCGTGCCATCGTGTTGTCGACCTGCAGCGCCCAGGCGTCCACGCCGCCGCTGAGGTTGAATACGTTCGAGAAGCCATTGCGTTCGAGGAAGATGGCGACCTGCATCGAACGGCCACCGTGGTGACAGACGCACACCAGCGGCCGCTCCGGGTCGAGTTCCTGCAGCTGCGCCGGCACCGTGTTCATCGGCATCAGCTGGCTGCCCTCGATGCGGCAGATGGCCCACTCGTGCTTCTCGCGCACGTCCAACAGCTGCGGTTTCGGGCGGTTCTCATCGGCCAGCCAGGCGGCGAGATCGGTCACGCTCAGTTGCTGCATCGCGCCCGCCTCAGAACACGAAGCGCTGCGCGCCACGCGCGTTGCGCAGCGTCGGCACCACCGTTTCGAACAGCACTTCCTGCGACTGCGTGCCGTCGGCGTTCAGCTTCACCAGCACGCAGTTCATCAGCGGTTCTTCGCCGATGAAGGCGATCAGGCGACCGCCCGGACGCAGCTGGGCGACCAGCTCCTGCGGCAGCACCGGCAGGCCGCCGGACACCACGATCACGTCGTAGGGCGCGTGCGTGGCCCAGCCCTGGGCGGCATCGCCGACTTCGACACGCACGTTCAGCGCGCCGGCAGCGGTCAGATTCTCGCGGGCACGCTCGGCCAGTGCCGGTTCGATCTCGACCGTCGTCACCTGGCTGGCACGGGCGCCCAGCAGGGCCGCCATGTAACCGGAGCCGGTACCGATCTCGAGTACGGTGTCGGTGCTTTTCAGCTTCAGTTCCTGCAGCACGCGCGCCTCGATCTTCGGCTCCAGCATCGCCGCGCCGTGGCCCAGCGGAATCGCGGTGTCGGCGAAGGCGAGCTGGCGCAGCGGCGCCGGGACGAAGGTTTCGCGCTTGACGACGAACAGCAGGTCGAGGATGTCCTGGTCCAGCACGTCCCACGGCCGGATCTGCTGTTCCACCATATTGAAGCGCGCCTGTTCGATATCCATTTTTCGGTCCCCTGAAAGAAGCGGCGATTGTACCGTGATGCAGTGCGTCAGAAACTTGAGCGAAGTCGTGTGCGTGCAGTGCGCGGGCGCATGCAGGCGATGTAGAGGGTGGGCATCACGAACAGCGTGAGCACGGTGGCGACACCGAGCCCCCAGACGATGGCGCCCGCCACCGGCCCCCACAGCAGCGAATAGCCGCCGATGCCGGCGGCCAGCGAGAACAGTCCGCCGACCGTCGTGCTGGTGGTGATGATGATGGGCACGACGCGGCGGCGGGCAGCGTAGATCGCCGCGTGCAGCACGCTCATGCCGGCGGTCAGACGCTCGTTGGCGGCGTCGATCAGCACGATGGCCGAATTGACGACGATGCCGGTCAGCGCGATCACGCCGTACAGCGTGTACAGCGACAGCGGAGAACCGCTGACCAGCAGCCCGACGGCGACGCCGGTGAAGGCCAGCGGCACGGTGGCCAGAATCATCAGCGGCTGCCAGTAGCTGCGGAACTGCGCCGCGAGAATCAGGTAGATGAGTCCGATGCCGAGCAGGAACAGCACCTTCATCGCCTGCAGGCTTTCCTCGACGTCTTCCAGTTCGCCGGAGAAGTCGAGGTCGGTGCGCGGGAAACGCGTACGCGCCTCTTCCCACGCCGTCTTCAGCGCGTCGGTCACCTGCAGCGCGTTCAGCTTGTCCTTGTCGAGGTCGGCCTCCACGGTGATCGTGCGGCGCAGGTTGTAGTGCTTGATCACGCCCGGGCCGCGCGTCGTGTCGGCGGAGACCAACGCGCGCAAGGTGGTGGCCGCACCGCCGGGCAGCGCGATCGGCGCGTCGAGCACGCGCATCACGTCGTCATCCGGGTGGCCGGCGGCGGCGACGCGCACTTCGAGCTTGGCGCCCTGATCGCGGGTGACGGCGACGATTTCACCCTCCACCTGCAGGCGCACCGCGCGCGCCACCTGGTCGGCGGTCAGGCCGGCGTCGCGCAGCGCGTCGCGATCGAGATGCAGCGCCAGTTGCGGCCGGCCCGGGATATCGTCGTCGACGATGTCGCGTGTGCCGTCGATGGCGCCCAGAATGCGCTTGACCTCCGCACTTGCGGCGCGCAGTTCGACCAGATCGTCGCCGCGCACCCGCACCTTGACCGGCTTCTGCACCGGCGGCCCGCCGGACAGCTGGGTGAAGCTGACGGTGCCGGCGCCAGGCAGCCCGACCACGGCTGCGCGCATGCCATCGACGATGGCACCGACCTCGCGCCCTTCGTCCGCGCGCGGCAGCAGCGCCACCACCACCTGACCGTAGGCGTCGCCGAACAGCGCTTCAGCGTCGGTGAACTTGGCGCCGGCCAGCGCCGCCACGCGCCGCGCCTCGCCGTCCTGCAGATGGCGGCGCACCTCGCCCTCGATCTGCTGCACCCGCGCCAGCGTCGCCGACAGCGGACTGCCGGCCGGCATGTCGATGTTCACGTAGAAGATGCGCATCGGGTCGAAGGCGAAGAACTGCACGCGCACCAGACCGGTCGCCATCGCAGCGACCGCGCCGGCGACCAGCGACAGCACGATGAGGCACAGCACGACCCAGTGGCGTATCGCGAACGCCAGCACCTTGGCGTAGCGATGGCGCAGCACGCGGGTAAAGCGGGTGCGCGTGGCCTGCATGCGCGACGGCCGCTCGGCCTTACTGCCCATCGACAGCACGTGGGCGGGCAGCATCCAGTAGGCCTCGATCAGGCTGATCGCCAGCGCCAGCGTGACGACGAAGGGGATGACGAACATGAACTTGCCGACGATGCCCGGCAGCAGCATCAGGGGCAGGAAGGCGGCCATCGTCGTCGCCACCGAAGCGAGCACCGGCGCCCAGACCTCCTGCATGCCGCCGACGACGGCGTCCAGCGTGGCGGCGCCGCGCTGCAGCCGGTAATAGATGGCCTCGACGATGACCACCGCATCGTCGACCAGCATGCCGAGCGCGATCACCACACCCAGCAGCACCGATATGTTCAGCGTAAAGCCGGTCGCCTGCAGGATGGCGAAGGTGCCGGCCAGCGAGAACGGGATGCCCAGGCTCACCAGCACGGCGATACGCGAACCAAGAAACACCCAGCACAGCGCGAGCACGATGAGCAGGCCATAGAAGGCGTTCGATTCCATGATGGCAATCGCCTCACGGGTCGGCACCGTCTGGTCGTCCATCAGTTCGAGCTTGAGCCCCTGCGCCGCCAGCACCGCGTTCTTGCGCTCGACGTATTCATTGACGCGCTCGATCAGCGCCAGCGTGTTCACGCCCGGCTTCTTGGCCAGCGAGAACAGCACGCCGGGCTGACCGTCGGACGACACCTGCTGCGTCGGCCGCGCGCGGGCGCGCACCACGGTCGCCACCTCGTCCAGCTTCACCATGCTGCCCGGGCGGGTCCGCGGCGCGACGCCGACGTCGGCCAGCCAGCCGGGATCGGCGTCCTGGCCGACCACGCGCACCAGCCACTCCTGCTCGCCGGCGCGCTGGCGGCCGGCGAACACGTCGCGGAACCAGGCGCCGACGCCGTCGGCGATGTCGGTTGGCAGCAGACCGCGCGCCTGTGCCGCCTGCGCTGAGTACTCGACGCGCAGTTCGGGGTCGTGCAGACCGAGCGAGAACACGCGATCGACGCCCTTCATCCGCTCCAGATCGGTCTTCATTTCACGGCCGAGCGCGCGCAGCACCTCGTCGTCGGCGCGACCGGTGAGCAGGATCTGCGCCGTCGGAAAGCCGTTCGAACTGGTGATTTCGATGATCTGCGCTTCCTTCGCCTCGACCGGCAGCTCGGCGCGCGCCTTGTTCTGGATTTCGCGCCGCAGGTCGTTCACCCGCTTGTCGAAGGTGCTGACCGGCACTTCGTCGAAGCGCACCAGGATGCCGGCCAGACCGTCGCGCGCGGCCGACGAGATGAAGCGGATGTCGGACACGTTCTGGATCGCGTCTTCCAGGGGCTGCAGCACCCGCTTCTCGACATCCTCGGGCGAAGCGCCGGGCAGGGCCACGGTGATCTGCACCCAGTTGAAGTTGATTTCCGGGTCCTGTTCGCGCGGCAGACCGAGATAGGCCAGCAGGCCGAGCAGCAACACCACCATGAAGGTGATGTTGGCCAGCGGGTGATTGCTGATGAAGCGCGAATAGGACTGCATGCGGCCCTTCATTTCAGCGACTGTCCGTCGACCAGGCTGTTGCGGCCGTCGACCGCGATGCGCGTGTCGGCCGGCAGGTCGGTACGTGCCGGGCGGCCCTCCTGCGCACCGTCCAGCGGCACGAAGCGGGCGCTGCCTTCGCGCATGACGAACACGCCGAGCGCCGTACCACGCCGCACCAGCAGTTCGCCCGGCACATGCGGCGCCGGGTCCTGCCACACCAGTCGCCCCTCGGCGCCCGACGGCGCACGCTCTCCGGTGAAGACGGCGCGCACCTCGTGCGTACGGGTGGCGTCGTCGATCGCCGGCGAAACGCGGGCGATGCGCAGCGGCTGGCGGCCGGCCGGAGACACGAAGGCGAGTTCGCGTGCGGCGCGCAGCGCGTCGAGATCGCGTGGCGCCACACGCGCCGACACTTCCACCTTCCGTGCGTCATCCAGCGTCATCAGCAGTGTGCCGACGCCGGCCAGCGAGCCGGCCGAAGCCTCGCGCGTGCGCACCACCGCGTCATAGGGCGCCCGCAGCAAGCATTTATCGACATTGCGCCGCGCGAGATCGACCGCGTTGGCGGCGACGGCCACATCGGCGCGGACCACCTCGACCTCGGTCTCGCGCTGCGTCAGCGCTTCCGGCGAAACGAAGTTCTGGTCCCGCAGGGCGCGCGTGCGACGCAACTGCGCGTCGGCCTGCGCCAGCCGTGCCTGCGCCGCCTGCAGCTGTGCCTGCGCACGCTCCAGCGCGAGCTGGTAGTCGCGCGCATCGAGGCGAACCAGCACCTGACCCTTCTTCACGTGCTCGCCCGGTTCGGCGTGCGTGGACGCCACGCGCGCGCTCAGTTCGGCGGCGAGCTGGGTGCGGTTGAGCGCAACCGCCTGCGCCGGTGCATCGCGCTGCGGATAGGTGGCGATTTCGGACAGCGGCTTGAAGCCGACGGCCGGTGGCGTCTGCGCCGCCGACGGCAGGACCGGCAGCAGCGCGGCGAAGCAGAACGCGAGCAGCTTGATCATGGGAGCAGGGCCTGAATGGAAAATTCGATGCGGAAACGGATATCGTCGGCTTCGGAAGCGCCGCAACAGGCATCGGCAATCGAACCGAAGGAATGTTTCATCAGCACGTACAGCAGCAGCGGCGCCATCACCGCATCGACGGTGCGCGCGTCGGCGGGCGAACGGAATTCGCCACGCGCGTGACCGTAGTCGATCGCCCGCGCGACCAGCGCGCAGCCTCGCTGCATCACTTCGCGGTGGTACAGCTCGGCGATATCGGGAAAGTTGCGCGCTTCGGCAATCATCAGCTTCGGCAGGCCACCAAGCGGCGTCTCGCCGATCAGCTGCCACCAGCCGGCGAGCAGCTGGCGCATCAGGTCTGGGCCGCTGCCGGCCCAGCCGGCCACCAGCGCCTCGCCCTCGGCCAGCGCCGGCACCAGGCCTTCGCGCACGACGGCGGCAAACAGCGCCTGCTTGGAATCGAAATAGAGGTAGAGCGTGCCCTTGGACACGCCGGCCGCGTGCGCCACGTCCTCCAGCCGGGTGGCGGCGTAGCCGTGCTCGACGAACAGGTCGAGCGCGCAGCGTATCAGCGCCGCCGGGTCGACCAGAGCCGGTCGCCCGCGACGAGCCGCGACGCTCATCGTGTGCGCACCAGGAAAGTGGCGGAAAGGCGTGCTGTCACGGCGTGCAGGACATCCGGTTTTTAATGACTGAATGTTCAGTTAATAACTTTCCGTCGTCAAGGTGCAACATCGGCGTCGTCGACGCGTCGACCACCGTTGTTGCATGGCATCATGCGCGCCCTTGCCCGCCCACCCGGCGAGCTGGACTCAAGCCATGCGCAGGTCACCCTCCGACCGCACGGCAGGAAAGGATCCAACGATGGACACCCCGAACACCGCGGCGCTGCGCCGCACACCGTTTCATCCGCTGCATCTGGCCGCGGGCGCGAAGATGGTCGCCTTCGCCGGCTGGGAGATGCCCATCCAGTACGCCCCGGGCATCCTGCAGGAACACCTCCACACGCGCGCCCACGCCGGCCTGTTCGACGTGTCCCACATGGGACAGATCGAGGTCAGCGGCCCCGGCGCCTGCGCCTGGCTGGAATCGCTCACCACCGCCGACCTCGTCGCGCTGCCCGACGGGCGCCAGACCTACTCGCTGCTGCCCAACACCGCCGGCGGCCTGATCGACGACCTGATGATCCAGCGCATGGGCGACACCTTCCATGTGGTCTGCAACGCCTCGCGCCTCGACGACGTGCTCGCCCAGTTCGATGCCCATCCGCCCGGCAACGACTGCAGCTGGCGCCTGCGCGACGACCGCGTGCTGCTCGCACTGCAGGGCCCGGACGCCGAAGCGGTGCTGCAGCCCTACGGCGACCTGACCGGCATGCGCTTTCTCGACGTGCGCGAATTCAACGATGGCGCGCGGGTCAGCCGCAGCGGCTACACCGGCGAGGACGGCTTCGAGATTTCGCTGCCAGCTGAAACCGGTCCCGCCTTCGCCGAACGCCTGCTCGAACATCCGCACGTGCGCTGGATCGGTCTCGGCGCGCGCGACACGCTGCGGCTGGAAGCCGGCATGTGCCTGTACGGCAACGACATCGACGCGACGACGACGCCGGTATCGGCGGCCATAGGCTGGGCGGTCGCGCCGGCGCGGCGGGCCGGTGGCGTGCGCGCCGGCGGCTTCCCGGGCGCGGCGGTCATCCTCGGCGAATTCGCCGCGCCGCCGGCGCAGGTGCGCGTCGGCCTGCTGCCGGAGGGCCGCGCACCGCAGCGCGCAGGCGCCGTGGTGGTTGATGCCGACGGCCGCCAGATCGGCGTCATCAGCAGCGGCAACCACAGCCCGACGCTGGGCCGGCCGATCGCGATGGCCTATATCGAGCGTGCCGCGAAACTGGCCGGCACGCCGCTGTTCATCCAATCGCGCGGGCAGAAGGTGCCGGCCGCACCGGCCACCATGCCCTTCGTACCGAACCGCTACCGGCGCTGACGCCCGACCGCACACAGCGACGCTTCTTTTTCTGCTGAACCTCGACTCCGGTCAGACGTCGACATGACGCGAGACCGGTACCTTCACCAAAGGACCGCCAGAAGCGGCCCGGAAAGGACTGTTGAACCATGGACAAGCGTCCCTCCCTCGAAGCGCTGGAAGACCGCGGCGACTTCATCCGCCGCCACATCGGCCCAGACGAACGCGACCTCGCCGTCATGCTGGCCGCACTCGACGTCGCCAGCCTGGACGAACTGATCGCCCAGACCATACCCGCCGACATCCAGCTCGACGCACCGCTGAACCTGCCGGCGCCGCGCTCCGAGCGCGTGGTCGACGACGCGCTGCGCCGCATGTTCGCGCGCAACGAACTGCACACCAGCCTGATCGGCATGGGCTATTACGACACCATCACGCCCAATGTCATCAAGCGCAACGTGCTCGAGAACCCGGGCTGGTACACCGCCTACACGCCCTATCAGGCCGAGATTTCGCAGGGACGACTGGAAGCACTACTTAACTTCCAGCAGATGGTGATCGACCTGACCGGCCTGCCGGTGGCCAACGCCTCGCTGCTCGACGAAGCGACCGCCGCCGCCGAAGCGATGACGATGGCGCACCGCATTTCCAAGGTGAAGACGCCGCGCTTCATCGTCGATGCCGACACCCACCCGCAGACGCTGGCGGTGGTGCGCACGCGCGCCGAGCCGCTGGGCATCGAGGTGGTCGAGTGCGATCCGTGGGCCGGTATCGACGGCGAGTATTTCGGCATGCTGCTGAGCTATCCCGGTTCCAGCGGCCGGCTGCGCGATCCGTCGCCGGTGCTCGCCGCGGCACGCACCGCCGGCGCGCTGTCGGCGGTCGCGGCCGACCCGCTGGCGCTGGTGCTGCTGAAGGAACCGGGTGCCGAGGGCATGGGTGCCGACATCGTGTTCGGCAGCGCCCAGCGCTTCGGCGTGCCGATGGGCTACGGCGGCCCGCACGCCGCCTTCTTCGCCTGCCGCGACGAGCACAAGCGGCAGATGCCGGGCCGCATCATCGGCGTGTCGACCGACGCCAACGGCCGGCCAGCGCTGCGCATGGCGCTGCAGACGCGCGAACAGCACATCCGCCGCGAGAAGGCGAACAGCAATATCTGCACGGCGCAGGTGCTGCTGGCGGTGATCGCATCCTTCTACGCTGTTTATCACGGTCCCAAGGGTCTGCGCACGATTGCCGAGCGCACGCACCGGATGGCCGTGCTGTTCGCGCAGGGCCTGCGCGAACTGGGCTTCGACGTCGTGCACGAGCGCTTCTTCGACACCGTGCAGGTGCGCGTGCCGGGCATCGCCCGCCGCATCGCCGCGCGGGCGCGTGAAGCGGGCTTCAACCTGCACGTGATCGACGCCGACCACCTGTCGGCGTCCTTCGACGAAACGTCACGCCGCAGCGAACTGAAGCGGCTGCTCGCCACCTTCGCCACGCGTGCCGACAGCGTGCTCGATCTGGCCGAAATGGACGCCCGCGTCGCTGACTGCATCCCGGCCGATCTGCGCCGCGAATCGGCCATCCTGACCCACCCGGTGTTCCAGCGCTATCACTCGGAAACCGAAATGATGCGCTACATGCGCCGGCTGGCCACGCGCGACATCGCACTCGACCGGGCGATGATTCCGCTCGGCTCGTGCACGATGAAGCTGAACTCGACCACCGAAATGACGCCGGTCACCTACCGGCTGTTCGCCGCACTGCATCCCTTCGTGCCCCTGGAACAGGCGCAGGGCTACCAGCAGCTGTTCGAGGAACTCGAAGAGCGGCTGTGCGAGATCACCGGCTTCGCCGCGATGTCCTTCCAGCCGAATGCCGGCTCTCAGGGCGAATACGCCGGACTGCTGGTGATCCGCAAGTTCCACCAGACACGCGGCCAGGGTCACCGCAATGTATGCCTGATCCCGGCGTCGGCGCACGGCACCAACCCGGCGAGCGCGGTGCTGGCCGGTATGGAAGTGGTCGTCGTCGCCTGCGATACGCTGGGCAATGTCGACTTCGCCGACCTGAAGGCCAAGGCGGAACAGCATGCCGACCGGCTGGCCGCGCTGATGATGACCTACCCGTCCACGCACGGCGTGTTCGAGGAGGGCGTACGCGACATCTGCGCGCTGATCCACGCGCACGGCGGCCAGGTCTACATGGATGGCGCCAACATGAACGCCATGGTGGGCCTGGTGCGGCCGGGCGACATCGGCTTCGACGTGTGCCACCTGAACCTGCACAAGACCTTCTGCATCCCGCACGGCGGCGGCGGCCCGGGCATGGGCCCGATCGGGGTCGCACCGCACCTCGCGCCCTTCCTGCCCGACCACCCGGTGGTGCAGGGCGTGAACCCGGTGGCCGGTCCGGCCGGCACCATCGGTGCCGTATCCGCCGCGCCCTGGGGCTCGGCCAGCATCCTGCCCATCGTCTGGGCCTACATCGCACTGATGGGTGCGGCCGGCCTGAAGCGCGCGACCCAGGTGGCGATACTCAATGCCAACTACATCGCACAGAAGCTGGCGCCGCACTACCCGGTGCTCTACACCGGCAAGCACGGCCGGGTCGCGCACGAGTGCATCGTCGATCTGCGTCCGCTGAAGGAAACGAGCGGCGTCACAGTCGAGGACGTGGCCAAGCGGCTGATGGACTACGGCTTCCACGCGCCCACGGTGTCCTTCCCGGTGCCGGGCACGCTGATGATCGAACCGACCGAGAGCGAGAACCGCGCCGAGATCGACCGCTTCTGCGACGCGATGATCCAGATTCGCGCCGAGATCGCCGACATCGAAGCCGGCCGCGCCGTCCGCGAGGACAACCTGCTCAAGCACGCGCCGCACACGCACGAACTGCTGATCGCCGATGAATGGACACGGCCCTACAGCCGTCGTGCCGCGTTCTTCCCGACCGAATCGGTGGACCGCGACAAGTACTG